>NZ_JBKEBF010000032.1:0-181680 GCF_047973035.1 Oleidesulfovibrio sp. | reverse complement strand
TGTGTGAGTGGAAAGGTGTACATATAGTCGAAGCGGAATGCTGCCCCGATCATGTTCATATGCTTCTTGAAATACCGCCAAAGATGAGTGTTTCAAGTTTTATTGGGTACTTGAAAGGAAAGAGTAGCTTAATGTTGTACGACCAATTTGGCGATCTTAAGTTTAAATACCGGAATCGCGAGTTTTGGTGCCGTGGATATTACGTAGATACAGTTGGAAAAAATAAGGCAAAGATACAAGATTACATTAGGCACCAACTTGAGCATGATAAGCTTGGTGATCAATTATCTCTTCCATATTCTGGAAACCCGTTTACGGGTCGCAAGTAACAGAGATGCAGATGCCAGACGAACGTGCGCCTGCTAGGGCGCTGCTAGTAAGAAAGCCTTATAGGCGCATATGAAGAACCCCCAGCTATGCTGGGGGGTACCTTTATGGTTGCTGCATGGCGAAGAAAGGTGTTTGATTAATTTTTAAATAATAAGCTTAACTATTTTTTCAGGAATCCGATAAAGTACTTTGTAAAATATGCATTGGACATAATTACTCTGAGGAGAGCGCAGGAATGAAAGGCCTTAGCATCGAATGGAAAATTTTGTTGATTGCCTTGATCGGACCGCTGGTCGTTGCTTTTGTAATGGCAGTCAGCTGGGTGCGGGATATTAAGTCAGGCGCGGAAGAAGCAATTCTTGAAAAGAGTCGCAGTATTGTGCTGATGGCCGAAGCGACCCGTAACCAGATGGCGGATAAACTGGAAACGGGAGTGTTGCGTCCGTTTAGTGAGTTGCCGCCCGATAAAGTTGTTGCTGCTGTTCCTGTGGTAACTGCAATGCGTGCCGCTGCTGAAAATGCAGAAAAAGCAGGCTATCAGTTTCGGGTGCCCAAAGTCAGCCCGCGAAATCCTCAGAACACTCCCACCAAGCTGGAACTTGATGTTTTAACCAAGCTGAAAAAAGAAAATTTGACTGAGTATATTGTACGTGATGAAGACACCATCCGGTATTTTCGTCCGATTCGTCTTACTCCGGACTGCCTGTTCTGCCACGGTGACCCCAAAGGGGAAAAAGATCCCACCGGGGGAGTTAAGGAAGGTTGGAAGTCGGGAGAAATTCATGGCGCTTTTGTGGTTATCAGCTCATTGGATGATGCCAAAGCGCGCGTGCAGCAGGCTACGCTCGGAGTAGGCGGGGCGACCATAGGTATATTGATTGTTATAGGCCTTTTTGCGCGTTTTATGCTGGGCCGGAGTGTTCTTTCTCCTCTTGCAAGGCTCCGTGAGTATGCATCGGCAGTTGCCGGGGGCAATCTTGGCGCTAAGCCTGAGGGAGAGTATCAGGCTGAGCTTGCCATGATGCGTGACTCTGTTTCTACCATGGTTACTAATTTGCGCAGCAAAATGGACGAGGCAGAAGCAAGAACTCAGGAAGCAGCAAGCCAGACCCGCAAGGCGGAGGCTGCGACAGAAGAAGCCAAAGAGCAGCAGAAGAAAGTTTCCGAGCTGCTCGGAAGCATGACCCGTGTTGCTGCTGAAGCCAAGAGTATCTCTGAACAGGTTTCTTTTGCAGCACAAGCACTCTCGGCACAGGTAGATGACGTTGCTCAGGGTGCGGGGCGGCAGTCTGACCGTACGCGGGAAACTGCAGTGGCTATGGAAGAGATGAACTCAACTGTTATGGAAGTGGCGCGTAGCTCTGGAAGTTCAGCTGAAACAGCAGACCGCACTCGTGAAAAGGCTCTGGCCGGTGAACATGTTGTAGAGCAGGTTGTTGTTTCCATCGGACAGGTAAATGACCGTGCACAGACTTTGCGTAACGAGATGGCAGGGCTTGGTAAGCAGACAGAGGATATCAGCCGGATTATGGATGTGATCAGTGATATTGCAGACCAGACAAACCTGCTGGCACTGAACGCTGCCATTGAGGCCGCACGTGCAGGCGAAGCCGGACGTGGCTTTGCAGTGGTTGCCGATGAGGTGCGCAAACTTGCCGAAAAGACAATGACAGCCACCAAGGAAGTCGGTGACGCCATTAACACTATTCAGCAAAGTGCCCGCGATAATGTGCAGCACGTGGAAAGCTCGGCCCATGCAGCGGATGAGGCCACGGCTAAAGCACAGGAAGCCGGAGAGTCCCTGAAGGAAATAGTGGCTCTGGCAGAGCATACTTCCGATCAGGTGCGTTCCATCGCAACAGCAGCGGAGCAGCAGTCTGCCACCAGTGAGGAAATCAACCGTGCTGTTGATGACATAAGCTCCATTGCCAGCGAAACTGCTGATGGTATGGAACAGGCGGCTGAAGCTGTGGCGCGTCTTGCTGATCTTGCAGCGCAGCTTGAAAAGTTGATTGATGAACTGAATCAGCAGGCATAGCCTGTCAGCCTGACTTGGTACTTTAAAAAAGATAGCGGCCCGTCATATTGGCGGGTCGCTTTTTTGTATGCAGAAACCCCTCCGCTAGGCAGGAGGGGGACTTTTTTTATCGGCTGGTCCTTTTGCCGCAACGGGCAAAGCCGGTATTGCAGCGGAATGTGGCTCTAGCCAAATGTCTTTGTATGGGCGGAAGGCTGTTGTGCGTTGCTATGAATGGCCGAATTCCTGCCCGCTTGGGGGCTTGCTTCAAAGCTCAGCTGGCAACCTTCTGCAGCTGTAACTGACGAGGGCGAGAGACGGTATTGCCGTGTTTGAATGAATCGAAGCGTAGCTGCCGCTGTTCAGGGTATGCTGGAGAGAGGCAATGCATGAAAAAAGCCCGCGGGATGCGGGCTTTCATACTATGCGGGCAGTGCGTTAGTGCTGCGCTGCAAGAACATTGCTTTTTGGCAACGGAAAGATGGTGTCGTATGCCAGGTTAAACAGAAAAGCATAAACAGGAATACCCACCAGAAATCCGGCATCGTAGACCAGTGCTTCAATAAGACTGAAGTTAAGCCACCACATGATGACAGGAATAGTCATAACCGCAAAAACGACTTCGAAAAAGACCGCATGTATCGCACGGGTTATAAAAGGGCGCGGCAGAAGCGGCTTGCCCAGTGCCAGCAAAGCCTTATCAAAGAGTACATTGTAAATGTAGTTTGAGGCCATGGCGAGAATGCTCATGATAACGCTGAGCACTCCGATTTTTTGCATAGATACACCAAGCAAAGGCGGCAGAATAAGAATAAGCAGCACCATGAGTACTGCTTCAAAAAGAATCATATGACGAATTCGATCCATACGCGTGCGCATGAACACCTCCGGAAAAAAGAAAACAGGGCAACGGGGCCTGCCGGATGTGTCAATTTCGGGAGAACGTCTGGTCGGCTGCTGTAATGTCCGCATGGCTGGGCCATGTACGGGGGTCGGACAAAAAGTCAGGGGCGATCAGAACGAAATGACGAAAAGTTTCCGGCAGTGCCGCTTGCCCATCATGTGAGGAATGAACTATCAGAAACACAGACAGTGTAAAGATAGTGTCTATCTAAAAAACAGATGGAGTATTGATGCTTTTTTCTTTGGAACAACTTGAAGCATTTCAGGCTGCTGCAGAAACAGGCTCATTTTCTGCGGCGGCACGTAAGCTGGGTAAAGCGCAGTCCGCGGTCAGCACGGCAGTAAGTAATCTCGAAATCGACCTCGGGGTTGAGCTGTTTGACCGCTCCGGACACAAAGCCATGCTGACTCCGGCAGGCGAAACCATGCTGCGGGAAGCATGGATGGTTCTTGGCGAATGCGAACGTTTTAAAGAACGTGCTGTTGCCATTGCCGGCGGGCAGGAAGCAAAGCTTAGTCTGGCTGTGGACGACGCGTTACCGATTGACTGGTTTGTGGACGTGCTGGCAACCTTCGGCGAGCGTTTTCCGCTTGTGCAGCTTGAAACATATTACGGTGCCATGGGTGATGTCGCCCGTATGGTGGGAGATGGTCAGGCGGACCTTGGCATTGTGATGCCTGTAAGCGGAACTCCGGCAGCTATTGACGCTGTGCTTATCGGGCACATGGCGTACGAGCCTATTGCAGCCGCAAGCCACCCTCTTGCAGGATTAAAGAAAGTCGGCAGACGCGATCTGATGCGCTACCGCCATATTGTTGTTGCCAGTCGTATCGGTGACAGAGAGCCGGACTGGGCGGGACATGGCGGACCGGTGTGGCTGCAGGAATCCACCTATGCCACATTGCAGCTGGTATTGCGTCAGGCCGGCTGGGCATCATTGCCGCGGCATCTAGTAGAACGTCACGTCGCTGAAGGGCGGCTGACAGTGTTGCCGCTGGATTTTCATTCAGTAAAGTTTATGGCACCGGTTTTTATAGTGCGGAAACCGGGAGCAGCGCAGGGTGTAGCAGGCTTGTGGTTGCGTAAGGCACTGGAGCAACTGACGCTGGACGATTAGTGCAGTGGCAAGGAACTGATTTGTCTGCCTGAAAATTCGCTGAATCTACTTAGATAGAGAGGCATAAGCGCGGTATGGGTGCCGTATGTGCTGCACTATGCGTTATAGCTGGCGTTGGGCGACAGGACAGGAAAAGACTTTCAGCTGCATGATTGGTATTTTTACTGCGTTGCGTAAGAATGCTTCGCCGGTTACTGGGGCTGTTCCCCGCTTTGCAGCCCCGCAAGAGTAATCATCTGGTTGTAGCATTCTTCAAGAGGCTGCCTGTCTTGCACGTGTTGCTGCAGGAAGTTGTTGATGTTCGGTACCATGGTAATGGCTTGGTCAATGTCAGGGTTTGAACCTTGCGCATAGGCACCGATGTTGATCATATCTTCCACCTTGCGGTAGGTAGCCAGATAGCGTGTCAGGATTCTGCCCGCTTCAATGACTTCCGGCGGGCAAATATCGCTGCGCAGACGGCTGATGGATTTGAGCACGTCAATGGCAGGGTAATGACCTAAGTCTGCAAGGTCGCGGGTAAGCACTATGTGACCATCCAGAATGGACCGTACGGCATCTGCAATGGGTTCGTTAAAGTCGTCCCCGTCCACCAGCACTGTATAAATCCCTGTGATAGTGCCTTTTTCGCTGCGGCCTGCGCGTTCCAGCAGCTTGGGCAACTGGGCGAATACGGTGGGAGTGTAGCCTTTGGTGGTGGGCGGTTCGCCTACGGCAAGGCCGACTTCCCGAGCAGCCATGGCAAAACGGGTGACGGAGTCCATCATCAGAAGTACGTCTTTGCCCTGATCACGGAAAAACTCTGCCACAGCAGTGGCGGCATATGCTGCCCGCATACGGACAAGGGGCGACTGGTCACTGGTGGCAATGATCAGCACCGAGCGGGCCATACCTTCAGGTCCGAGGTCCTTCTCGATAAATTCCACAACTTCACGGCCGCGTTCGCCGACAAGCGCGATGACGTTGACATCGGCAGACGTGTACCGTGCCATCATGCCCATAAGCGTAGATTTGCCAACGCCGGACCCTGCCATAATACCTACACGCTGGCCTTTACCAAGAGTAATCAGGCTGTTGATACAGCGAACGCCTACGTCCAGAGGGGCGTCGATACGGGGGCGCAGCAGGGGGTTGGGCGGCTGGGCATAAATGGGATTCTGGCCGCTGACAGGCGGCATGTTGCCGCCGTCCATGGGCTTGCCGAAGGCGTCAAATGCATGGCCCAGCATTGCTTCTCCTACCGGAAACAAGGGGGGCATACTGGTATTGCGGATCAGGCTGCCCGCCTGAACACCGCGCATGTCACCATACGGCATGAAAAGAATATTACCATCCCGAAATCCGACAACTTCTGCGGGCAGCGGCTCGGCATCGCCTTCGGGGATGATATGGCAGACAGCACCCAGCGGGGCTTTTACGCCGCAGCCTTCCGCCACAAGGCCGACAACTTTGTTGACCTTGCCGTACGTTTCCACAAGCTGCACCTCGTGCAGAAGATCAAGGCAGGATTTCGGGTGCATGGTGATGTTCCAGAATCAGAAAAAAGAATGTGGCTGTGCAAAAAATACACACCGCGGGCTGTTACATGCCGCTGACAGATCCATCAGGCCCGTCAGAAGGCAGTTGGAGTTGCGACAGAATTTCGTCCACAACGGCAAGACGGCCCTGCACTGTACAGCTTGCCATGCCGTCTGCGTTTTCTATGACCAGCCCGCCGGGCTGAACTGTTGCGTCCGGTTTTACGCTCCAGCGCTCCAGCTCGTGCATACGCTCCTTGGCTGTGTTGACGATGTCTTCCACGGCGGGGGCATCTTCGGGATTGCACCGGATGGTCAGGACGCGGCGGGAATCGAGAGCCTGCGCGGCTTTGGTGAACATTGCTTCAAGCAGTGCCTGCCGTTCAGCGGAAAGCTCCAGTGCCACGGCGCGCTGAACACATGCCCGCAGCAGGATGACAAGTTCCTGACGCCAGTCGTTGAAGAAGCTGGTGCACTGAGCCTGAATGGCCCCCAATACGGCGGAAACAGAGTCGCCCATGGTGGTGCGGAATTCGTCCAGTTCCTGCTGCGCCTGCGTGATGCCTTCTTCGTACCCGTGCTGCTTGGCCTCTTGGCGGATGCGGGTTGCGTCGGCATTGGCTTTGTCCAGAATGGAACGGGCCATTTCTTCTGCACGGGCGCGGACACGGGCAAGATATTCCGCCTCGGTGTTTTCATCCCATCGCGGCGAGTTGCGATTATCCTCAAGCTGAGTGAGGGTACGCTCGCTCATGGGGCTGGGGCCCATGTAAATGGTGCCCCAGTTCTTTGCAGACGTATCGTTAGATGAAGACATCTCCGCCTCCGCGTCCGATGACTATGCGGCCTTCCACTTCCAGTCGACGTACGGTTTTGACGATGTTCTGCTGAGCTCCTTCCACATCTGCAAGACGGGTGGGGCCCATAATTTCCAGATCTTCGCGGATCATGGTGGATGCGCGTTCCGACATGTTCTTGAAGAACTTTTCCTTCAGGTCGTCGGATGCGCCGCGCAGAGCCATGGTCATATCCTCGTTGGAGATTTCCTTCATCAGTTCGCGTATTGCGCGGTCGTCCAGCGAATTGACGTCTTCGAACACGAACATGAGGTTGCGGATATCTTCTGCCATCTGCGAGGATTCTTCTTCGATTTCGGAAAGAACTTCTTCCTCGGTGGCACGGTCCACAGCGTTGAGAATTTCTGCAACGGACTGTACGCCGCCCACTTTTTTGCCTTCTTTGCCGCCCATGGCGATAAGCTGTGTCTGCAGAACCTTGTCCACTTCCATCAGCATGTCTTCGGGTACGGCTTCCAGCCTTGCCAGACGCATAAGTACCTCGGGGCGAACGCCTGCAGGCAGGTTGCTGACAAGTTCTGCCGCCTGATCGGCATGCAGGTGTCCCAGAATAAGAGCCAGTGTCTGCGGGTGTTCGTTGCGCAGAATCTGTGCAAGAATACGGGGGCTGACGTTTTCCAGCTCGCGGAAAGGCGCAGGGCCGGATTCCAGCGACAGAGCTTCCATGATGTACTTGGCAGTATCGCTGTCGAGGTTCTTCATCAGCATACGCTTAACCGCATCTTCACCACCCATGATAAGCTCTTTGCCGGTGACAAGGGCGTGGTGGTATTCGCGCAGAACCGCCTCCACGTCTTCCTTGGGTACGGTGTCCAGTTCAACCATGGCTTTGGATATGGCCGTAATTTCAGACCGATCCATGCGTTTGAACACCTCGGAAGTAAACTTGTCACCCAGTGCAAGCAAGAGGATGGCTGTCTTTTTAGGACCGCTAAGCTGCTCCGCCAACTTTGGCTCCTTCGCTGTCTTTCAGCCAGCTTTTCAGAATGCCCACTGCCTGTTCCATATTCTGTTCGGAAAGCTGCAGGGCATGGGCTTTGATGTCGTCAATCTTTTTCAGGGCATCCATGGCGTCCAGATCGTCCTCGCCCTCAATAAGGGCAAGGCGTTCTTCGCCGGTAGGCAGGCCTTCCAGACCTTCCACCATTTCGCCTTCCACTTTAGGCCGGATAAGGGCCAGAACCACGGGGCGTACCACCATGACCAGGAAGAGGAATACCAGCAGTGCATTGAGCAGAGGCTTGCCCAGACGCAGGGCGTAATCCATGATTATTTCAGCAAGCGAAAGCTCAAGTCGTTCATCCGGCCCGCCGAATGAAATGCTGCTTACCTCAATAACGTCGCCGCGCGCACGGTCAAATCCGACCGCACTGCTGACCAGCTGACGGATTCGTGCCATTTCTTCATCGCTGCGGGGAACATATGTCCACGCTCCCGTCTCTGCGTTCTGTTCATACGTGCCGTCAACGATTACCGCAACACTCAGGCGGTCAAGTTCACCCACGGGGGCGACGATATTCTGCTCTTCTTCGTTGATTTCAAAGTTGGTGCTGCGGGTTTCACGGGTGGAGTCTTCCGTGCTTGTACCGCCGGACATGCCGTCACCGCGGAAGTTCGCTTCCGGTACACCTGCATTGACGTTTGAAGAACCTTTACGGGTTTCTTCACTGCGTTGCTCGCTGCGCACAACTGCGCTTTCAGGGTCGAACAGTTTTTTGCGGATGGTTTTCTGCGAAAAATCAAGATCGGCGTTGACCTTGGCAATTACTTTGCCGGGGCCGATAACCGGGTAGAGAAGCTCTTCAATGCGGCGTTCAAAATTCTGCTGCATGGTCAGCTTGTGCTCAAGCTGAGTGGAGGTCATGCCGCTGAGCGAGTTTTCATCATTAGGATAGTACAGAATTTTACCGGTCGTATCGGCGACGGAAATTTTACCCTGATCCAGACCTTCCACGGACATTGTCACCAGATTGACGATTGCCTGAACATCTTTTTCGTCCATTTTTTTGCCGTCCTGCATTGTCAGGACAACAGAAGCGGAAGGCTGCATCTGCTCTTCGATGAACAGGCTGCGGTGTGGAATAACCAGATGTACGCGTGCGCTTTCCACTGCCGGAAATTCGGCAATGGTTCTGGAAAGTTCACCCTGCAGGGCACGCTGGTAGTTGATTTTCTGCACAAAGTCCGTCTGGCCGACTTTAACTTCGTCAAAGATTTCAAAGCCGATGCCCTGACCCACCAGCGAACCTTCACCCGCAACCATCAGACGCATGTCATACACTCTGTCTGCGGGAACAAGTACGCTGGTACCGCCATTTTCCAGCTGGTACTTGACCTTTTGCGCCTGCAGAATGGTAACAACGCGGTTAGCGTCCTCGGGCGAAAGCTTGGAATACAGAACCTTGTAGTCCGGCTGATTGATCCAGAAAATAAGGCCGAAGAAAATGCCCACCACGACCAGAGTTAGGCCGACGATGAAGACCCGCTGCGACATGCTTATGCGGGTCCAGAATGATTTTGCCTTATCTACTGCGGAATTCAGGGCTGCCATGTGTCTCCTCCGGAAGAATCAATCGCGGGCGTCAGGCCTGCTTAGAACTGCATTTTGCTCAGGTCGCGATATGCTTCCATCACTTTGCCGCGTACTGCAGATGTCAGCTTCATGGCGACACCGGCCTTTTGCAGGGTGATCATAAGCTCATGAACGTTCTGAGTCTCGCCGGAAGCGAACGACTGGATCATTTTGCTTTTTTCACCCTGCATCTCGTTTACCTTCTGAACGGACGAGTTAATGGTGTCGGTGAACGAACGCTCCGGCTTGGGCTGGGCATCAAGCTTGTTGCTCTGGATGCTGCGTTCAGTTTTTGCAAAGTTGGAAAGCGCGTTGCTGTAGGCCTTCAGGCCGATACTCTGAATAGTCATGGCTGATTACCCCCGGCCGATTTCAAGGGCTTTGTTGTACATGCTTTTGACGGCATCAATGGTGGAAACGTTTGCCTGGTAGCCTCGCTGAGTAGTCATCAGGTTGGCCATTTCTTCCACCACGTTGATGTCGGGATATTTCACGTATCCGTTTTCATCAGCATCTGGGTGTCCCGGTTCGTACACCTGTCTGAACGGGCGGTTGTCACGCACGATATTCTGCACGCGCACACCGCGTAGTTCGCGGTCAAGCGCGCTCTGCATGTGTTTGCTGAACGGATCGTCAACCTCTGTTGCCGCCATAACTACGGCTTTACGACGGTAAGGCCCGCCACCGATAGTTCTGGTTGTTTTGGCATTGGCCAGGTTCATCGAGATTATGTTCATACTCGTGCGTTCTGCACTGAGTGCCGACGCGCCGATATCAAGAGCTGTCATGAAATCCATTATTTCTGTCCTTCTTGAATTATGTTTTTCATGCCTTGAAAGCTGCTTTGCATGACGGTGGAAAGCGTATTGTACTGCAAGGTGTTTTTAGACATCTTGGACATTTCCTTATCCAGATCGACCTGATCTTCACCATGTACAACGCGCGGCCTGAAAGCCTTGGTCCACTCCGGCCCGAACGTGTGGGGATCAAACGCGGCAGGAATGTGCTTTTCGTCGGTTCTGGCAATGTTGCCTTTGCTGTCCAACGCCAGCGCGGCCTGCAGGTCTTTTTCAAAGTCCAGCTCGCGGGCTTTGTAGCCCGGTGTGCGCACGTTCGCCATGTTACTCATGATGACGTTCTGACGTTTGAGCTGCATGTCCATGACCTTTGCGGTCACTTCTATGTGATTTCCGAAAAGAGTTTTCATTGTTTGTTGCCTCCGTTGAAGCCGTAACGCCGGAAGACCGACGTTTATGCCGGTTATAGCAAGGGGTGTTCCATGTTGTTTAACTATCTAAAAATAAAGAGATAAAGGTGTATCTCGGCGTGCGCTTGCCATGACGTGTCAATATTCAGGCACAGCAGAGGATGTAACAGGCAGGAATTATTGAGCAGGATGTTATCGTGCAGCAAAAAAGGGATGTTATGGTTTGTGGCATGGAACATGCTATGTTGCTGGTAAAGGAAAATTGTTCCCGTAGTTCGTTCGGGCCGTGTTGGCTCATAAATTGCTTAGGTTTTATGGCGAACTGTAAAAAGGGAACATGTTGCCGTTTTCGAACGGAGGGGAACCATGAGCAATCATCTTGATTACGAAATCAACAAGGAACTGGGCGAGTGCTACCTGTTTATGGGTGAGCTCGACAAGGCCGAAGAGTACTACCGCAAAGCCGCCAGCAGCAACGGTGTTCATCCTGACCCTTATCTGGGACTGGCAACCATAGCCGTGCAGCGCGGAAAGTTTGCCGATGCTCTTGCATTGTACAAAAAGGCCGCAGAAATCGAACCCAACGACAAAGCTCTTGCAGGCATGGGCCTTATTGAAATGGAAGGTGGCCAGAATGAGCAGGCCTTTACTCATTTCATGCAGGCGCTTGACATGAATCCGGCGAATATGATTGCCGTTCATGGCATGGTTCAGCTTGCGTATGTTCTAGGACGTCTGGACGACGCCATCGTGCGTCTGAATGCGTTTCTTGCTGTAGACCCCGAAAAAGAAGCCGTAAGGATCTCTCTGGCGGGTTGTTATATTTCCAGAGGCCGTAAGGAAGAGGCCGGAGCAGAGCTGGAAGAGCTGTTGCACCGTAACCCTGCCAATACGGCTGCACAGGAACTGTACAATACTATTAATAGCTAATTGACGGTTCTTGCATCCGGCTGCCTGATGCCGGATGAAAAAATCTCCCCTCCCCATTGATTTTCCGGCCCTGACGCTGGCGCTATGGGCCGGAAAATCATCCTTGGGAACATTCGGGAGCAGGGGAAAAGAACGAAGCCACGCACTGCGGCAAATGTTGCAGTGCGTGGCTTCGTTTTGTATTTTTCCTACTTGCTTGAGGGCTTACTTTTGTAGTGTCCCTACAGATTTGCTGCGTACCAGTCGCCGGAGATGCGCAGACCGGCACGTACGGAAATATCAGGATCATAGCCCAGCAGCGTGCGTGCGCGGGTGATGTCTGCAAGCGAGTGGCGGACGTCACCTGTTCTGAAGTCCCGGTATTCGGCCTTATGTTCCGAAGCCTTGGGGTTATGGCGGGTTACTTCGTCGCGGAGAATTTCGTACAGTTCATTAAGAGTGGTGCGCTCACCAAAGGCCACGTTATACACCGTATTCACGGCTTCGGGATTGGTGGTGCATGCTGCCAGCAGGTTTGCCTGAACGGTATTCTCAATGTGGCAGAAGTCGCGGCTGGTTTCGCCGTCACCGTTGATGTATACCGGATTATCGCCCAGCAGTCCTGCAAACCACAGCGGGATAACCGCAGCATATGCCCCGTGAGGGTCCTGCCGCTTGCCGAACACGTTGAAGTAGCGCAGCCCGATGCATTCCATACCGTACGTTTTGCCAAAAACTCCGGCATACAATTCGTTGACGTACTTGGTGACGGCGTAAGGCGACAGCGGTTTGCCGATGCGGTCTTCCACCTTGGGCAGGTTGGGTTCGTCGCCGTAAGTCGAGCTGGACGCTGCATACACAAAGCGGCTTTTTGCATCGCGCGCTGCGACCAGCATGTTAAGGAAGCCGTCAGTGTTGCAGGTGTTTGTCAGTATCGGGTCGTCAATCGAGCGGGGAACAGAACCAAGAGCCGCCTGATGCAGAACGTAGTCTGCACCTTTGCAGGCTTCATGGCAGGTATCTAAAGAACGGATGTCACCTTCGATAAAGCGGAAGCGGTTCCATTGTTCGGGGGTGACAGCGTCGCGAACCATGTCGAGGTTCTTCTGGTAGCCGGTCATGAAGTTGTCAAGGCCGGTAACGTTCTGATCATGTGCGAGCAGTGTTTCAAGCAGGTTGGAGCCGATGAAACCGGCAACGCCTGTAATCAACCATGTTTTGGGTGCGGCTTTCAGCTCTTGCAGCAGGTCGGTATAGCGTGACATCCAAGATCTCCACTTAATGAGATGAACAAGTTTATTGTGCAGCGTGGCCGTGCCGCGTATGGCGGCAGAGACGGCATGTTTGGCTGTAACTGCTGCAAGGTGCAGCGGAAAAATGATATGTGTGTGCGGGCAACTTTATCGCAGACGGTATCGGCTGTTGACAGTGTGCCGTGCAACCTGTTGTATACAATTTAGTAACCGGAACGATGCTCAAATACAGGCTGACAGCACTGTGTTTCAGCCAACGGGACACTACAATAATATTTTTTCTGCGTCCATTGGCAGGTGGTTGAATACCGCCCCAATGGGGGGAGGCCCCTATGAAAAAGGTTATTCTTGCAGGCGCAGGCGGGCACGGCAAAGTGGTGCTCGACGCTGTACGTCTGAGCGGTGATGAAATGCTGGCCTGTGTCGATGCTGATGCGGAACGGGCCGGAAGTCTTTTTCAGGGGGTGCCTGTGTGTGGCACCGAGGCCTCTCTGGCTCAGTATGATGTTTCCGAAGTTTTTCTGGTTAACGGCGTGGGATACGTCGGCGGACGTAATGTACGTGCTGAAGTGTTCATGCGGCTGACCAGAACAGGTTGGTCCTTTGCCGTGGTGCGGCATCCTGCCGCTATCATTGCCGCAAGTGCAACGCTGGCTCAGGGCGCACAGGTACTGGCGGGGGCCGTTGTCGCACCATGCGCGCAGATCGGGGTAAACACGATTATCAACCATCGCGCTGTCATCGACCACGATTGCGTTATCGGGGATCATACTCATGTCGCCCCCGGCGCGACCCTGTGCGGTAACGTGCAGCTGGGCGTGAATGTATTTGTCGGAGCAGGGGCAACCATCATCCCCGGTATCAAGGTGGGAGCCGGTGCCGTTATCGGCGCGGGAGCAACTGTGCTGCGGGATGTTCCGGCAGAAGCTGTTGTGGGAGGCACACCTGCCATGCCATTAGTGCAGCGTTTGTAGCGTGTGGTGTTTGATGGCATAGCTCTTTGCTGCTGCAACGTTTTTACCGCTGGGCGCTGGCGGCAGAGAGGCGGCTTTGCGCTGTGGTTAGTGGCACCGTAATCTGGCGGACTGGCGTCGGGGGCTCTGTTGAGCTTTTTGTGGCTATGGTGCGCAGGCAAGCGAATGCGGCAGTCAACTTTTGTAACCATTGGTATGTTTGTACTCTGCAGTGTTTTTTCACCAGTCGCAAATTTCTGTTATCCGTTTGATGCTGCACCTGACTGCCTATTATGAAATTGCCGTTGGAAGGTTTGTTCGGGCGGGTTACCTTTGAAGAATATATGAATAACCGGCATCGCGCGTAGTGCACGATGCCGGTTACTTGTTTTCATTTTGGCAGCGATACAGGTTATTCAGAGGAAGGCCGTTTTGCTTAGCCGGCTCATAAGGAGCATATTCCGGCACCAGCTTTTGCAGTGCACCACGTACTCCCTGCCCGTCGTGGGCTTCTGCCGCTGCTGCTGCCGCTGCTAGCCACTGCTGCAGATGTTCCTGTGCCGCCGCAGAAATATGGCTTTCATCGCAGCAGCGCAGAACCATGATTTTATCATGCTCTGTACGCACTACGCCTTCATCGGCGGTGATCAGTTCTTCATACAGTTTTTCACCTTCGCGCAGTCCTGTGAACACAATGGGAATGTCCACATCAGGTTCAAGTCCGGCAAGGCGGATAAGGTCTTTGGCCATGTCTGCAATTTTTACAGGCACGCCCATATCAAGGACAAATATTTCACCACCGTGGGCCATGGTGCCTGCCTGCAGGATAAGTTGTGCGGCCTCTGCAATAGACATGAAGTAGCGCGTCACTTCCGGATGCGTCACTGTAACAGGGCCACCCTTGGCTATCTGGTCAAGGAACAAAGGCACAACGGAGCCTGAAGAGCCTACCACATTGCCGAAGCGGACAGCCATAAAGCGGGTTCTGCTGTTGGCAAAACGGCGCATCAGCAGCTCTGTCACCCGTTTTGATGCTCCCATGACATTGGTGGGGCGCACTGCCTTGTCGGTGGAAACCACGACAAACCTTTCAACTTCTGCGTCATGCGCAGCCTGCATCAGCGTTTGTGTGCCGAGTATGTTGTTTTCCACGGCCTGCCACGGATTACGCTCCAGCATGGGGACATGCTTGTACGCGGCAGCATGGAAGACTGCTTCGGGTTTATGTTCTATAAAGGTGCACCGCATCAGTTCGGCATCACGGATGTTACCCAGCACGACGGCATAGTCCCGGAACCCGATGGCGTGTTCCAGTTCCATCTGAATTTTATACAGATTGAATTCACTGGAATCGACCAGAACCAGCTTTGACGGCGCAAAGCGTACAATCTGGCGAACCAACTCGGAGCCTATTGAGCCGCCGCATCCGGTCACCAGAATGGTTTTACCTTCCAGATACCGGCTGATAGCCGCTGTATCCAGTTCCACGGGAGTTCTGCCCAGCAGGTCAAGGTAGTTGACCTCGCGCATGTTTTTGACACCGCGTTTGAAGTCCAGAATCTCGTTCATTGGTGGCAGGATTTTGCATGGCAGCCCTGTTTCAGAGCAGGCCTCCACAATGCTGCGCACCTGTGCTGAAGAGGCTTCCGTGAGTGCTATCAGAATTTCTTCCGCTCTGGTGGATACGATGGCCTCCGGCAGGCGGTCCAGCGTGCCCATGACAGGCCTTCCATGGATAGTTCTGCCTTTCAGTGAAGGGTTGTTGTCCACAAAGCCCACAGGGAAGTAGCCGAGTGACAGGTCTCTGTTCAGTTCGCTGACAAGCCGTTCACCGGCACGGCCTGCGCCGATGATGATGACACGCTTGGCACCCTTGCGGGCGTCCTTGCCCGTCATGGGCAGCCAGAAGCGGCCTGTTTCCATCAAGGAGAACATAATGCGGATGGCAAGGCGTGCTCCGCCTGTGAACAGGAATGTGAGCAGAAAATCCATGCCGAAAACAGCACGCGAGTATCCTGCAAATCCCGTCAGGTAAGCGATTCCGGCGATCAGCAACAAGCTTTGCACGCAGGTTGCGCGCATCAGCAGTATGGAGTCAAGCAGGCTGGTATATCGCCACATGCCGCGGTACATGGAAAAGACCATGAATATGGCCAGCTTCATGGGCAGAATCCATGGCAGCAGCCCGAGCATGCGTTCGTAATGCAGGTACGGTATATAAAAGTCGAACCGCAGAAGATACGCAGTGTACAAGGCCGCTGCAAAACACAGCAGGTCTATGACTATCATGACGTAAAAGTTTGCGGTGCGTATGGAATTTTGCATGGTTATCCGTCCAGCGCATCCTCGATAAGTGTGGTGATGCGCGTCAGATCTTGTCCTGTCAGTGCCGTGCCGGACGGTAGACAAAGGCCGGTATGGAAGAGTTCTTCGCTTACTTTGCCGCCGTATACGGTGCAGTCTGCAAAAACAGGCTGCATGTGCATGGGCTTCCAGACCGGACGTGATTCAATGTTGTGTTCTTCCAGAGCAAGGCGCAGCTCTTCCGGTGTGCAGCGGCATACGGCAGGGTCCAGCAGCATGACCGTCAGCCAGCGGGTGCAGCGTCCGTATTCTGCCTCCGGCATGAAGGATACACCCTCGAGACGGGACAATACGCGCTTATAGTGCTCAAAGATGGAGCGTTTTTGTTCAACCCGCTGCGCAAGTACCTGCAGCTGCCCGCAGCCGATGGCCGCACAGATATTGCTCATGCGGTAATTATATCCGATCTGGCTGTGCTCATAGTGAGGGGCCGCATCGCGCGCCTGCTGGGCAAGCCAGCGCGCCTTTTCAACTACGGCGGCATTGTTGGAGCATAGCATACCCCCGCCGGACGTGGTGATGATCTTATTGCCGTTGAATGAAAATACAGAACAAAAGCCTGCATCACCGGCGTGCCTGTCCTTGTAACGGGCTCCGGCGGCTTCTGCTGCATCAATGATAAGCGGAACATCGTACGTGTCGCATAACGCCTGCAGCTTGTCGTAATCTGCGCACTGGCCGTACAGGTCGGTGGCAATAACAGCTTTAGGTGTGCGCCCTTTTGCTGCATAATCGGCAATGGCGGTTGCGAGCAGGTCAGGGTCCATGTTCCATGTGTGCGTATCACAGTCGATAAAGACAGGTTCGGCCCCCATAAAGGTTGCAGGGCTCACGCTGCCGATAAAAGTCAGGCTGGATGCCATGACCACGTCGCCTGCACCAACGTCGAGTATGCGTAGCGCAAGGTGCAAGGCTGCCGTGCCGCTGCTGAGAGCGGCGCAGTGGGGAATGGCTGAAAATTCAGCAAAATCTTTTTCAAATGCATTAACCATGGGGCCAAGCGGCGCCACGTAATTGCTTTTAAAAGCCTGTGTGATCAGGTCAAGCTCCTGACCGCCCATGTGCGGCGGCGAGAGGAATATGCGGGAGTATTGTTCTGTCATATTGATATTTCCCTTGCAGTGTTATTGGTACAACGCAAGTGTGGTGCCGTTATAGTCCATCAATGACATTGATACAATGCCTGCGCGTTTTTTTTTGCCTCATAGGTGCTAAACTGTATGTGAATGTATTGGCATATTATGATTTTTAAGTTCGACTTTTTAATATGTCCGTAACTTGTGCAAAAAAATGTAAAAATGCATGCTGCACACGCGAAAAGTGTAGCGCACATGAAGGCGCTGCATGTATGTAATTGTCTAATTACAGTGTGCACCTGGTGAAATGCTGAGTTTCAGCGGTTGTTACAGGCAAACAAGTGCCATGCTGCGGTGTCTTTTCGGCAGAAAGACACCGCGCAGGATTGTGCACATAATACATACTGATATAGGAGCGGTTGTGAAAACAGCTTTACTTGTAGTGGATGTGCAGCGGGCTTTTTTTGATGGAAAAACACCCCCCGCAGACGGGGCGGAAGTAGCTGCTCAGATGAATGTGTTGATCAAGGGTGCGCGTGCTGCCGATGTGCCGGTAATTTTTGTTCAGCATGAAAAGGCCCGCAGTGAGGTTGAGCACGGCAGCGAAGGCTGGCAGGTATCCACCCTGCTGGACGCAAGAGCTGAAGATAATCGTATTTATAAAAAAACACCTGACTCGTTTTATGGCACAGAGCTGGGTGAATTGCTGGACCGGCTGGATATTTCCAGACTGGTTATATGCGGGTACGCAACGGAATATTGTGTAGATACCACCGTGCGCAGAGCTGCAACATTGGGATATGCCGTGCAGGTTGCGGCGGATGCCCATACCACTGACGATAAAGCGCACCTGAGCGGTGCACAGATTCGCGCCCACCATAATGCCACATGGCATGCCGTTTCCAGCTTTCCTGCACCGCTTGATGTGGTTTCGGCGGCAGATGTGGTATTTTCCCGCTTAGAATGAAAGCAAAAAGTTTTTTACGCGAAACAATACAATGGCGTATAGCCGGTTCATTCCGGCTATACGCCATTGTTAGCGGATTGTTCTTTTTGGCTACTTTTTACTACCCGTAAATACATCGGTAGTCGCGTGTCCCTGTTTTGATACGCCTTCACTGCGGAATACCTTCCAGACAGTAAGGAAAAGGATACGCAAATCAAGCCAGATCGTGTGGTTTTCCACATACCACGCGTCCATTTCCAGCTTGGCATCCCAGTCTACGGCATTGCGCCCGTTCACCTGCGCCCAGCCTGTAATGCCGGGGCGCACGTCCATGCGCGTAGCCTGACGGGGAGTGTACAGCGGCAGGTACTGCATCAGCAACGGGCGTGGTCCCACAAGGCTCATTTCACCTTTGATGACGTTCCAGAGTTCCGGCAGTTCATCCAGCGAGCTTGCCCTTAGGAACTTGCCAAACCGCGTAAGCCGCTGCTCGTCAGGCAGCAGCTTTCCGTCCGGTCCGCATTCGTCGGTCATAGTGCGGAATTTGATGATGGTAAAAGGCTTGCCATCCGTGCCGGGGCGCACCTGCCGGAAAAAGATGTCGCGTGACAGCTTAACCCGTACGGTCAGAGCGACAACCGCCATGACGGGCAGAAACACCACAAATGCCGGTATGGCAAGGGCAAGGTCAAAAGCCCGTTTGATGACGGGGGAGGTCGATCTTTTCAGGCGCGGGGCGGAAGCATGTTCCGGCAGGCGCATGGTTTTAAAGATCGTGCGGTTAACCTCGCGCACATTGTAACGTTCTTCAGCCATCGTACGACTCTGGCGTCCCATTTCTGTAATCAGCTCTGGCGTGGTGATGAAACGTTCCATAGCCTTTTCCAGAGCATCAATGTCGTGCACGGGAACCATATAGCCGTTAACACCGTCTTTTACTGTTTCACGGCATCCAGGGGCATCGGTTGTCACAATGGCTCTGCCTGTACTCATGGCTTCCATGGTGGAGCGGGGCGTGCCTTCACGGTGCGAGGGCAGCACGTAAACAGATGACGCGCATAACGCGGGGCGCACGTCAGCCATGGAGCCGTCGTACTGCACCCCGCCTGCTGTCCAGCGGGCAAGGTCGGCGTCTTCTATGGAGTCCGGCCCTTTGTCGTGCCAGCCCACAAGGCGGAAGACGGCATGCGGGTAGCGCTTTTTCAGGCGGATGGCTGCTTCGCAGAATTCCGGCACTCCCTTGGCTTTAAGCAGCCTTGCGATGAGCAGAAATTCGGGAGGTTCTGTCTGCGGCTGGCAGTACGCGTAATGGTCCAGGTTAACCCCCTCACCATTCAGGACAACGTGTTTTGTGCGGGAAATCAGGTTTTCGGACGCAAACAGGTTCTTGTCGTCAGGATTTAAAAAGAAGATTGCTTCATAGCGGGGCATGGCGGCTCTGCAGAGCCCTTTGACCAGCTTGTTCAATACGCCTTTTATGCCTTCTGTATGTGTGAAAGCATAGCCTAGTCCGGTAATCATGCCGAACTTGCGCGGCACGCGGGCCAGCCATGCGGCAAAACCTCCGTAGATGACAGGCTTGATGGAGCTTGTCAGCACCACATCCGGACGCTCTTCCAGAAATGTCCACAGATAACTGAAGAACGTGATTAGATCGTACACGGGGTTCATGCCTGTGCGGCGCAGGGGGACAATCCGGTACCGTACGCCCAGCTCTGCCAGAGCAGCGCGTGTCTCGGCGTCATTTTCCGGTGCGGTGCAGACAACATCGTGTCCGGCAGCGACAAGGCCGCGTATGAATTCGCCCCTGAAGAGCAGTAGCGCCGGAGCATAGTTGCCGGCCAGAAGAACTTTAGTGCGCATAATGTTCCATAAATAATGACGCCGGACAGCAGAGCCGTCCGGCGTGTTAAGTGCATTTGTGTTTGCTTTTGCGTGACGGCTGCCCCCTTGTACACTGAAAGCGGCATATTCCGTCAATAACGCAAAGTGGCGCACGGGTATTTTAGTTAGCAGATGCGAGGCAGCTGTTCGCCCTCCAGCATGTTCAGCAGGCGATGACCGCCTAGCGGCGTTTCCATAACTACCTGTCCTGCCTTGGCAGGGCCGCCTTCTGCGGAAAGCACTTCCCCTATGATGGCCGCATCGCCGCCGTACTGAAGGCTTCTGATAACTTCCAGAGCCTTTTCAGCTTTTTCCTGCGGCACAATGCATATGAGTTTACCTTCATTGGCAAGGTACAGCGGATCAAGGCCGAGGAAGGAACAACCGTTCTTTACGGATTCGCGCACGGGGATGTCTGCTTCGCGCACTTTGAAGACCGTGCCGGACTGGCCTGCGATTTCGTTCAGCGTGGTGGCAAGTCCGCCACGGGTCGGGTCGCGTAGGACGCTGATATCACCCACTTCGTAAACCAGTTTTTCCACCATATGCGCCAGCGGGGCAGAGTCGCTGGCAATGTCTGTGGCAAACGACAGACCTTCGCGGTGCGAAAGGATGGTCAGGCCGTGGTCGCCCATGGTGCCGGAAACAAGAATCACATCACCGGGGTTTGCACGGTTTCCTGCGGGGGCAGGGTTGGCAATGATTTCGCCTACGCCGGTGGTGTTGATGAAAACTTTATCCACACATCCGCGGGGAACAACTTTTGTGTCGCCCGTAACAATGAGTACGCCTGCTTCGCGCGCGGCAAGCCCCATGGACGTGACGATACGCTCAAGCAACTCCATGCTGAGCCCTTCTTCCAGAATGAAACCGCAGCTTAAATATTTGGGTTTTGCACCCATCATGGCCACGTCATTCACAGTGCCGTGCACTGCCAGTGAACCTATATCTCCACCGGGAAAAAACAGCGGGTCAACGGTATAGCTGTCGGTGGACATGGCTACCGGTCCTTGAAGATCCAGAATGGCGGCATCGTTCATGGCAGACAGCAGAGGGTTGTCAAAGTGCTTGAAAAAAAGGTCGGCAATAAGGCGTTGCGAAGCGCGCCCGCCACTGCCGTAGTCGAGCAGCAGAGTTTCAGCGGTCATGTGGGGTTAGCTCCCGATATTGTATTTGAAGTAGGCGGCGCAGCTGCCTTCTGTAGAAACCATGCAGGGGCCCACCGGACGGGCGGGGGTACAGCCTTTTGCAAACAGCGGACACTGGTCGGGCTGCATTTTGCCTTTCAGCACCTCGCCGCATTTACAGCCGGGGGTGTTGGGCATTTCTTTAAGCGTTATGCTCTGTTGTTCCATTGCGTCGAACTGCTTGTATTCGTCGGTAAATACCAGCCCGCTGTCAGGGATGGTGCCGATGCCGCGCCAGAGCGCGTCGGCAGGTTTGAATACTTCGTACATGATTTCTCGCGCTTTGGGGTTGCCGTTGTCGCTGACAGCACGGCTGTATTGATTGGTGATGGCATATTCGCCGCGTTTGCGCATTTCAACCATAAGCAGCAGCGCCTGCAGAATGTCTGCAGGGTCAAAACCTGCCACCACACCGGGAGTCCGGAATTCTTCCGCTACAAAGTTATATGGCGCAGTGCCGAGGATGGTGGAGACGTGCCCCGGCAGCAGAAAAGCATCTACCGCGCAGTCGGGGTCTGTCAGCAGCGCACCTAATGCCGGCGGAACAAGCTTGTGGAAAGAAAGAACCTGAAAATTTTTCAGTTCCTGCTGCTTTGCCATTTTAATGGTGGCGGCAACAGTGGGGGTTGTGGTTTCAAATCCTATGCCCAGAAAGACAACCGTGGAATCTGGGTTTGAACCGGCAAGGGCCAGTGCGTCGAAGGGCGAATAGACAATTTCGATGCGGGCGCCCGCGGCCTGAGCACTTTTGAGGTTATGCCCCTTGGGGCCGGGTACGCGCATCAGGTCGCCGAAGGTGGCAATGATGACCTTGTCGCGTTCCGCCAGTTCCAGATAGGCGGCTATTTCGCTTTCGTGGGTTACGCAGACGGGGCAGCCCGGGCCGGATACATGAACGACCTGTTCGGGCAGCAGCGGACGTAGTCCGCTTTGAAAAATTGCTACGGTGTGCGTGCCGCACACCTCCATGAAGCGGAGGGGACCGTCAATCTCGGCGTGCAGCCGGTCGAGCAGTCCCCGACACAAGGCCGGGTCTTTAAACGCGTTGGAAAAATTCACGCTGTATCCTTCCTTCCTCTTGCAGGTGCGGACGGGGCTGCCGGATGAGCGGCGGCCGGTGCCTGTGCTGGCGTTGCACGGAGTCTGTCGCTGTATGCGCCGGAGATCTGTGTACCGGAGGGCAGTGTCCCAGCCGGTATGAGCCGGAGGGCAGTATACCTGACGGGCAGCTGCAGGCTGAACAAAACTAAACCGGTCGGTAACGTATCCGTGTGAGTCTATGTAGCTACGCCCTAGTGCCTTTAACTGTCAACTCTGCGGGATGAACGGTGATTTGCGTGACTAAACAGTGTGCTGCAGGCAGGCGGCTTTGCTTTTTTACCCGTGTGTTGGTACACGAGAGCAAAGCAGCAGCCACGTGCTGCAGCCTGACGAGGTTTACATCATGACAACAAGCCAATCTGCCGCTCAAGGACCGCTTTTGCGCTCGGAGCAGACACCCCCGCGTATGTTTGCACCTGATGTACGCTGGAAGATACCAGCGCCTGAAGAGTGCCGCGCCTTGTGGGATGCCTACGACATGTTTGACCACATCCGCGAACATTCCGAGGCGGTGGCAGCGGTGGCCTACACCATTGCCCTGCGCGGGGCGGAATGCGGCCTGAACGTAAACCCCGATGCAGTGCTCGCAAGCGCACTGCTGCATGATATTGCAAAGACATATACTATATTGCACGGCGGAGACCACGCCCAGCTGGGTGCCGCATGGACTGTACGGGAAACCGGAAATCCGCATATCGCTCAGGGAGTGATGCACCATGTATGGTGGCCGTGGGAAATTTCGCTGGATAACCACTTTTTGCCGATGGCCATAATTTATGCCGACAAGCGGGTACGCCATGAGAACATTGTCTCTCTTGCCGAGCGGTATTCCGACCTTATGGACCGCTACGGGAAGACAGAACGAAGCAGGCAGTACATCACACTATCGCTGGAGCAGGCTGCGGATATTGAACGCGTATTTACCGCGCGACTGGAGATAGATTTTAATGCGTATTCTTTTGGTAGCGGGCGGCTGGTCTAGCGAACGTGCTGTTTCGCTTTCCGGCGCCAAGGGCATTCACGCCGCACTTGAACGTCTCGGACACGACGTGACGTTGTACGACCCTGAACATTCTCTTACAGGATTGTTCGAGGTCGCCAGAAAGCATGATTTTGCGTTTATCAACCTGCATGGTCAGCCCGGAGAAGACGGGCTTGTTCAGGCTCTGCTTGAAACTGCGGGTGTACCGTATCAGGGTGCCGGTCCTGCCGGTTCCTTTCTGGCGTTGAATAAAGCGGCAGCCAAACAGATTTTTGTCGATCGTGGTCTGCCCACGCCCGAGTGGGTATTTCTGCCCGCGCACCCCGGCAAGGAATGGGTGCCGCCTTTCACCTTTCCTGCGTTCATCAAGTCCAACAACGGCGGTTCCAGCCTTGCGCTTCACAGAGTGACAACGCAGGAAGAACTTGCGGCTGCGCTGGATGAACTTTTTGCAAAGGGTGGCGAGGCCATCATTGAACCCGCTGTGGACGGTGTGGAAGTGACCTGCGGCGTGCTGGGCGAAGAAGCGCTTCCCCCTATACTGATACGTCCTCTCGGGGCTGGTTTTTTTGATTACGAAAGCAAATATACCCCCGGCCAGGCTGAAGAAGTCTGTCCGGCTCCGCTGCCGGATGAGATGACGGAGCGGGTGCGCGAGTATGCTCTGCGTGCGCATCATGCGCTGGGACTGCGCGGTTACAGCCGCGCGGATTTCATTCTTACGCCTGCGGGTGAGCTTTCTTTGCTGGAAGTGAATACCCTGCCCGGCATGACAGCTACCAGCCTGCTTCCGCAGGAAGCTGCGGCGGTAGGCCTTTCATTCGACCAACTCATCGCGCGGCTTATTGAGCTGGGAATGGCTGCGCACAGCTCTTAGGAGAAGGCATGACGCTATCCGCAGGACAGCGCCTGTTGCTGTCCGCCTATGGAACCGTGTGGCGGCTGGCCCGCCCCGTTTTGGCGCGACATCGCAGACTTTCACATGGTTTTGCAGAACGACTGGTTCCCGAAGGCTGGACGCAGAAAGCAGATTTGTGGATTCAGGCTGCTTCCGGCGGTGAGGCATATCTTGCGTGGCAGCTTTTGCGGCATCTGCCGCAGGGGGCTGTGCGATCGGTTCTGCTGACTTCGTGCACCATTCAGGGGCGCGACATTCTGGATTCTGCGGCAGAATGGTGCCGTGAACATGCGCCGGAGATCCGTGTGGATGTTCGCTACTTTCCTGTGGATGAGCCGGATGTCATGCGCCGTGCTCTCAGGCTGGTTTCGCCGCGTGCTGTGGTGCTGCTGGAAACAGAACTTTGGCCTTCGTTGATGAACGCCTGTGCCGAAGCCGGTGTGCCTTATGGTGTTATCAACGGAAGAATGACACCGCGTAGCTTTGCCGGATACTTGACCATAGGCGGAATGCTGCGGGTTATGCCTCCTGCTGTGGTACTTGCTATGTCAGACCATGACGCACAGCGTTATGGTGCAGTATTCGGGCGTGAGAGGGTGCGCACCATGCCCAATATCAAGTTCGACCGCGTGCCTCAGGGGGCCGTGGATGGGCCTAATCCGTTGCTGGGCAGTGTTTTCAAGGCCGGAACTTCATTGGCGGTGCTTGGCTCTGTGCGTGAAGAAGAAGAGCCGGAGATCGTCCATATGGTCAAAAGGCTTGTTGCGGAACGTCCGCGGACGTGCATTGCACTGGTCCCGCGCCATATGGAGCGTGTGCCTTTCTGGCGGCAGAAGCTGGATGAGATTGGCGTGAGCTGGGCTTTACGCTCTGAAATTACGGAACCTGTTCAGCCCGGTACTATAGTGCTGTGGAATGCCTTTGGCGAACTTGACCATGTGTATGCCCTTTCACGCGGTGTGTTTGTCGGCGGCAGTTTGCAGCCTTTGGGCGGCCAGAATTTTCTTGAGCCGCTGGCGCATGGTGTTGTGCCTGTTATCGGGCCGTACTGGAGTAATTTTGCATGGATTGGTGAAGAAATTATGCAGGAAGGCCTTGTACAGCAGGCAGGCGATGCGGAAGACGCCGTCGGACACTTGCTGCGTCTGATGAAGCGCCCTGCACCCAAAGCACGCGTTGCTTCCCGCTTTGCGGACTATGTGGCTGCCCGTCGCGGCGGGGCTCAGGCCGCTGCAGACGCTATTGTAGCTCTGCTGCAGCGTTAATTGTAACTTTACATTTTACTGTTGTTTTACTTGCGGTTTGTCAGCCGGTGCTATTTCCGGTTGGCAGACCGTTTTTTGTTGTTTTCTTAAATTGTTTTGTATGATTTCCAGTTTTTTCATGAACTGCAATCTGAAGTTTACATACTGCAAACTTCAGATTGCAGTTCTTGTGTAGCAATTGTTCCTGATAACTTTGAAAGGACTATTAAACCGGAGAGATGAGTTTTTTAAATATTATGGCACTGAATTTGCTGTATTTTTGAAGTGCTAAGGTCCTTTTAAAGAGTAAAGAGTATTATTTGGTTTGCAAAGGGGGATGCAGAATGCAGTGCTTTAAAACTATCAAAGGTAAAATTTCAGGAATTATATTAATCTGTATAGTTTCACTCTTGTGCGTGCTTGCAATTTCCGTAGGTACAATGACAAAGCTGCATTCAGGCTTTGTATCAATGAAAGAAAACACACTCGATGGAAATATTGCAACTACAGCAATTAACAGAGATATAAACTACGTCAGCAGGCTTACTCGCAATATTATGCTTGGCAGTGATGCTGAAAAAGATATCGCAAAGCTTGGAAAACGCATTGTTGCAATAAAAAAGAATTTTACTATTCTTGAAAGCGGCGCTCATACATCGGAAGAAAAGAATCTTGTAGCAAAAGCAAAATCTGCAGCGCTTGCGTTTGTTCAGGATGGATTACGGTTTGCCAACAATATGCGGTCTATTCCCAAGGGTGAGCGTCATACACAGTATGGTGCATACGGGCAGTCTGCCACGCCTCTGGCACAGGCCTCACGTAAATATTTCGGTGAACTGACAAAAATTAAAGAGCAGGCCTATGAGCTTGAAGTACAGGCGTTTAAGGATACGATCAACTTCCTTAAATGGTGTATTATCGGAGCTTCCGCGGGAATCATCGTGACTATCGCCACCATGTGCATTTTGCTGCAACGTTCGATTTTGCGGCCGTTGTGCACTTTAACAGAGTATACCAAGGCCGTGGCAAAGGGTGACTACAGTCATCATATTGATGCAGCGAGCTTTTCCGGCGAACTTGGGCAGACTGCTCAGTCTGTTTCCACCATGGTGGACAGTCTGCGCTCCAGTATGGCTGCGGCGGAAGAACATAGCCGCGATGCAGATGAGAAAGCCCGTCAGGCAGAGGCTGCAACACAGCAGGCAGAGGCTGAAAAAGCCCGCATCGCAGCACTTCTTGATATGATGCACGACCTTACCACGCAGGTGGCTGCCATTGTGGAAGAGCTGAACGCGGAAGCCGCCGGTCTGGAGCAGGATTCAGAAAAAATTGCAGCAGGTGCCGCCATGCAGCACACCCGTTCGCAGGAAACCGCGGCCGCTATGGAAGAAATGACGCTGACCATTTCCGAGGTTGCCCGCAACGCGTCTCTAGCTGCCAGCAACTCTACCCAAAGCAAGGCTGACGCGGAAAATGGCCTCGGGCTGGTACGGCAGGTTATCACTGCAACCGATGAGGTGCACGTTCAGACTACCAACCTGCAGTCAACGCTTGGCGAACTGAGCCAGCGCGCAGAAAGCATCGGCGACATTATGAGCGTGATCAGCGACATTGCAGACCAGACGAACCTGCTGGCACTTAACGCCGCCATTGAAGCCGCACGGGCAGGCGATGCCGGCAGAGGATTTGCCGTTGTTGCCGACGAAGTCCGTAAACTGGCAGAAAAAACCATGCAGGCCACACGGGAAGTGGGCGAAGCTATCAAGGGCATTCAGGCCGGTGCCGGTGCCAACGTAGACAGCATGAATAAGGTTTCGGAAGCTGTCTCGCGAAATAACGCGTTGACCAACGAAGCTGGTGACGCACTGGAAGCCATTACCAGACTTGTCAGCGAATCCGCCGTGCAGGTTACTTCCATAGCCACAGCGGCAGAACAACAGTCCGCCGCATGCGAAGAGGTCAATCAGGCGACTGCAGCCGTGAGCCGTACTTCCGAAGAAACAGCAGAAGGCATTTCGCGCTCTGCAACCCGCATCCGCAACATTGCGGCATTGGTTGCAGAATTACATGCTTTGACAGAAAAAATTAATGAAAATAGTGCAGTATAGACTGTTTTCAATAGCCTGAAACAGACAAGCCTCCGGTGTATTGCCGGAGGCTTTTTTTTGCCACATGGCTGTACGTAGCCTGCAGATGGACGTAAAAAAGTTGCTGCGCTGTGTATTCGTAAAGGGCGGCTGGAAAAGTGTAGTGGCTGCTTACGTCAGAAAAGTTGCAGGCACTACCTGTTGTCAGATGAATCTGTTGTGTCAGCCGAGGCGGTATCAGACTGTTTTTTTTCCGCACTTTTCAGTGCAGAAACACCGGAGCGGTTCTCGTATACAGGTGCTGAATAAACAGTATGTTGCTGGTTTGTTATAGATTCAACCGTTTCTAATGACAAAATAGTGTTGTCATGCGTGCCCAGCGCATTAAGAATAGTATTTTTGCTTTCAGTCTGGCGGGTCTCCGGCTTGCGGTAATGGCGTGGTGTCTCTTGCAGATCAGCATTTGTCTGATTATCTTTTTCGTTGGAAATGCTCTGAGCCTGCACGTTGGCAAAGGATTCCGTCGAATGATGAGGTGCAGGACTTGTAAACTGGTGATAGGCAGAATGCGCGAAAGGTTCTGGCTCAGAAGAATCCTTTTCCCGAGTTGATGTTGAAGGAGTGACTGATGACGTAGCCAATGGCGGGGATGTAATGGAGTCCGCAGCGGCTTTAGAGGCTGTCGCGCGATCAAACATGGCAAACAATTGCGGCTTGCGGAAAGGCTTTGTCAGGTAGTCGGTAAAACCGATGGCAAAACAACGCTGTTTAAAGTCTTCCAGCGCATGGGCTGTCAGTGCGACAATCGGCACAGGAGGCAGGTTGTGCCGGCTCTCGTACTGCCTGATGGCTGTTGTTGCCATGTAGCCGTCCATAACCGGCATTTCAAGGTCCATGAAGACGATGTCATATTGCCCTGCCTGATATTTTTCTGCCCCGACTTCACCATTTTCTGCTTCGTCCACAGTGTGCTGTGTCTCTTTGAGATACAGTTTGAAAAGCAATCTGTTGTTAGGGCTGTCGTCAACTAACAGGATTCGCAGGTTGTTACAGGACGGGGCAGGCCGTGTTACTTCTTCCTGTGGCTCTTCCTTGCCTAGCGAATGTGTTTTAAGCGAAATGTCTATATGGGCTGATGTGCCGCGGCCTTGTTCGCTTTCAATCGACAATGAACCGCCCATCATGGACGTAAGCATTTTGCAGATGGCAAGCCCCAGACCGGTTCCGCCGAATTGCCGTGTGATGGATGAATCCGCCTGTGTGAAGCTTTCGAAGATTTTTTGTTGCGAATCGCCAGGGATGCCGATGCCGGTATCTGTTACGGTAATGCGCATGCTGACTGGTGAATCTGCCGGAATCTGTCCCGCTGAAACAGGCAGGGTGTCGCTTTCGGGCTGTATGGCATCTTTGCCATAAGGCTGCTGCGGTGTAACGCTGATGGTGACACTGCCCTCATTGGTAAACTTGATGGCATTGCTTACCAGATTGGAAAAAATCTGTCGTAACCGTAAAGCATCCCCTGTGTACCCCCCGGGTATGTCCGGCGCGATGTTCAGCTTCAGTGCAAGCCCTTTGCTTTCAGCCTGCGGCATGTGCATATCTACAATCATATGCAGCAGTTCGTGTAGATTAAAGGGCAGTTCTTCCAGGCTCAATTTTCCCGCTTCCAGCCTCGAATAGTCTAAAATGTCGTTGAGCAGTGCCAGCAAGGTCTGACCGGACTTGCGGAAAATATCCACGTAAGCCCGCTGTTCCTGAGACAAGTCAGAGTCCCACAGCATATCCGCCATGCCCACAACGGCATTCAGAGGTGTACGCACCTCATGGCTCATGCGGGCTAGAAATTCACTTTTGGCCTTGTTGGCAGCTTCTGCGGATTCTTTCTGCTGTTCCGCCATGCGGCGTCGTTCGCGGTCGGATGTGTCTGTCAGCGCCCCTTCCAGATACTGAGGCATGTCATTTTCGTCGTACACAAGCCGGACAGAAAGAGACACGGGTACCTGCTTTCCGGATCGGGTGTAAAAGCGGGTTTCAAAGTCGCTCAGGCTGTTGCGGCGGGCAAGCAGGTTTTTCAGCCTGCTGCGATCGGCAGGGTCTACATAGAGCTGCTTTCCGATATCTGTAACGGTGGTTATAAGCTCTTCTGGCGAGCTGTACCCCAGCATTCTGGCCAGTGCTCTGTTTGTTTTGATGAAGCGGCCGTCCATTGTTGTCTGGTAGATCCCCTGAACGGAACCTTCAAAAATTTTTCGGTACTCCTCACGCGCGGAAACCAGCTCGCTGTTTGCGTATTCCAGCCCTTTATTTGCGTATTCCAGCCTGCTGGAAGTCTCTTCGTGTTCACGAAGCGCGTCAAGCAGGCGTGTACGCTGCTCTTCCAGCCTTTTAGCCATGTTGTTGAATGCCAATGCCAGTTCGCCCAGTTCGTCAGGGCTGTTTTCAGCCACACGCACGCTTAAGTTTCCGCCAGCCATGCGGCGGATGGCCTGCATCATTTCCTGAATGGGACGGGTGAGCTTGTCGGCTGTCCATAAGCCAAGCACCGCAGCCATGATAAGAGCTACTGCCAATGTAAGGATAAGGGTCTGGAAGGCGCCGTGAGTACTTTGTTCCAATGTGCTCTGACTGATTTGAACTGATAATACTGCCTGTGTGTCGCCATGGCTGTCGCGCAGAGGAAGTGCCGTCTGCGCATAGTCTTCGCCGTTTATGGTTATGTTTTTCTGTACAGGCGCCGTTGCAGAATACAGCGATTCAAAGGAGGTGTCCCAATCAACGGCAACGGGGAGTTTGTTTTTATCGTTAAGAGTGGTGGCAATCACTTTGCCGGGATAGTGAAGCGTAATGTCTGTGCGTGTGGATTCTTTGAGTTGCAGCAGCAGCGGGCGGTTGAAAGGAATGGTTGTGACTACGGCACCTAGTGGCTGTAACGAGGAATTCATAAACACAGGTGCCACAGCCCGCGCTGCAAGTCCCGCAGGGGTGAGGATAATGTCTGAGTGAGGTCCAAGCGACAACCCTTTTGTAATGAAAGGGTCATCCCGCGCTGCCACCCACTGGCTGTTGGTTGAATTCAGGGGGACACTGCGCGTGATAAGCTGGCCTGTGTTGTCAAAAAGTTCAACAATACCCCGCCGCCAGAAGTGCTGTCGGGAATAAAGCATATCACGTACGTCATCCGCCGAAGGCGAATTCTGTAACAGCTCAAAGTCCGCAACCAGATGCGAGATGCTTTCAGCCTGTAAGGCTGTTCTGGTTATGGCGGTATGCACTTTTTCGAGAGCTGTTCTGCTTTGGGCAAAAAGGGCGTTGTTTGTCTGGCGCAGGCTTACAACCAGACCGGCCAGAGTCATGGTGCAGATGGGCAGCAGGGCGACAAACAGCGTTACGTAGATGACTCTGCTGCGGATAGTCGTATTTTTGCCCGTAAAAATCATAGCGAATCAGCTTGTCATTGTTGCAGGGGCGGGGGCTGTACCGTTGCATTGCGGAATACTAAAAACGATACGGGAGAAATGCGCACGCCCTTGATTGTGTTACGGATAATCACAGGTAACTTGCTGTGCAGCATGGGAATACAGGGCAATTCCTTATGAATGATGTATTGCGCTGTGCTGTAATACTGCATGCGTTTTTTTAAAGACTGCTCTGACTGTCCATACAGAATCAACTGGTCGAGTTTATCTATGGCGATGCGCTGATGGGGGTTTTCTTTGCCTGCGTAAAGATGCGTACTCAGAAGATTGTCAGGGTCGTTGGTATCTGAAACCCATCCATAAACAGCAATATCAAAATCCTGATTCTGCATTCTTGTCAGAAATTGTTCACCATCCAGAAATTCAAATTCTAGCCGGATTCCGGCCTGTAGCAATGAGTTTTTAAGTGCGGATGCAAGTCGCTTGGGGGCTGGCAGAAACGGACGCGGGGCAGCAAGTTGAATGACGGTCAGGTCGATTCCGTCCTTCAGACCGGCTTTAGCTAAAATGTCTTTTGCTAACTTGGGGTTGTATTCAAAGGGGGGCAGTGACGGTTCGGTAGCCCAGAGTCCTGGAGGCAGAAAACCTTTTGCCGGAACTGAATTTTTACCAATGGCTTTTCCTGAAATCTGGCTACGGTTAATGCTGAGAGATATGGCACGACGTACCGCGATGTTACGTATGTTTTGCCGTGCGCCGTTACAGTACAAAAATAGTACGGAAAGCTGCGGATGACGCAAAAGTGTTGCAGTGTTTTCGCTAAGCAGGTGGGTTTCATCACTTTGATCGAGGCCCGTTATAATATCAACCTTATTCTGCTGATATGCGCTCAACACTGCTTCAGAGCGGTAATAGTCAAAGCGAACCTGCACCTGTGGAGCAGCTGGTAAGTATTCAGAAGGTTGCAGCAGGACTGATTCGGTCTTGAATTCCGCAAACTTGAAGGACCCTGAGCCTGCAAGAATACGGGATTCTCCGTCATAGTATTTTTGTAATGAAAGGGGCGAGATTATGCTGGCTGCTGCGGTGGAAAGGTTGTGAAGCAGCGGTGCGTAAGGTTTGTCCAGATCAATCTGTAACGTCTGTGCGTCCAGCGCTCGTATGGAATTGACATGAGAGAAAAGCTGAGTCTTCCAGTCGGGGTATGGGCGAAATAATTGATGCGCAGGGTTTATGAGTCGCTGAAAACAGAATTCCACAGCGTAAGCATCCAGCGGCGAGGCATCATGAAAGCTGCGCCCTTCCGGTATGAAAAATGTCCACCTGATGCCATCAGGGCTGGCAGACCATGATGTGGCGATTCCCGGCATGATGCTGCCGCTGCTGTCAGAAGTAACGAGAGTTTCAAATACGTTGGACGCAATGTTATGCGGCTCGTACATGCCACTTTGTGCAGGGTCAGGACTGCTGATGCGTTCAAAAAGAGCAACGCGGATAACTGGCAGCTGTGAGACGCCTGTCAGGGTGCCTGTCGGAGGGCCTGCATGCAGGGGGGATACAGTACCGCAGAGCAAAACTATGGAGCATGCGACCACGAATGCACGAACGATGCGGGATAGCACCCCGGGAGAAATGTATTCAATCGTGGACAAAGTGACTCCTTACGCTATTTTTACATAGCGAAACTATAAAGAAGTGGTGATTTTTTTGCAAGGAATCGCGCGCGGTTGTTGTCAAAGTTTCAGAAATGATTACGGTTAGCAGCAGGAGGAACGAAGCATGGCAAAATTCAGATCGCTCAAAACCCGCATACGCTGCCTGCTGCTTGCCGATGACTGGGAGCAGCAGCTTGATCATATTCTTGCGCTGCCTTCCAAGGAAGCTGTAGGGCCGTTGTTTTCGTTTCTGTTGTTTGGCGGAGAAATGAAGTGGCGTGCAGTTACGGCTCTCGGGTTGGTTGTTGCCAGCATGGCGGATACACGTATGGAAGATGCCCGGGTCGTTATGCGTCGTCTGCTGTGGCATATGAATGAAGAGTCGGGGAATATCGGCTGGGGTATTGCAGAGGCAATGGCTGAGATAATGGCTAATCACTCCGGACTGGCCGGCGAGTATGACCGCATGCTGATTTCATACATCAGAGAAACAGGCGATGATGATAACTACCTTGACCACCCGCCGCTTCGCAGGGGCGTATATTGGGGAATCGGCAGACTTGCGCAGGTTGAGCCGGATAAGATGCGGCTTGCCGTACGTTCGCTGACGCTGGCGTTAGAAGATGAAGATGCACAGGGACGGGGGCTTGCCGCATGGGCGCTTACGCAGCTTGGCGGTCATATTCCGGCCGATGCTGTTGATGAACTTCGTACACGTCTGACCGCTCTGACTGATGATCCGGCTGAAGTGGAACTGTTCGCAGGGCGGCAGCTGCTTTGCGTTACTACCGGACAGCTGGCTCGTGAGGCTCTGGCCGGATGTGCAGGTTTGGCCAGCTGAAGTTCATGAAGTCGATGAAGAAAATGCGCTTTGGGCGTGGCTGATGTTATCTGAGCGGGCTGATGATAGTTTTTTCGTCTAGTGCCCGCTGTGGTGAAACAGAAAAGTGTGGCTGAAAAAACGGCAAGGGTGTCTGTGTAAGACGTCCTTGCCGTTATTCTGTTGTTTGACTGTAAAGCGCTTTTGTACTGCCCCAGTGCCGGAGGCGGTATACCTATGTTTTGCGTTCCTTACCGGTGTTACTGCCCGGGGGGATTCGCGTTGCGTGTCTGTTTTTCGCGTGTATCGCGGTACGCACGGATACCGCGCCATGCGTGAATAACCAGCAGGGCGACAGCAAGGCCGACAAGCCAGCCGCCCAGCACGTCACTGGGATAGTGCTTGCCAAGGTACACCCGTGACCAGCCCATTAGAAACGGAAGCGGCAATATTATTATTGCCAGTCTGGGCCACAGCGAACAGGCTACCAGAACCGCAGCCAGACTGTTGGCCGCGTGGGCGGATACAAAAGAGCCGCCTCTGGTTTTTGTCTGTACAAAGTCGGCAGCGCGTTGTGTCCACTCGCCAAATTCCACAAAGTGTGTGGATGGCAGGGCGTTCAGCGGACGGACACGGCCGAACGTGTCTTTGATTACACCGCAGGCAAGGTCGGAAAGTCCGGCAGTGATGCCGACCAGCAACAGGCCCCCGGCAATAAGCATGCGCTGTCTGGGGCTGGCTTTGATGCCGATAATTACAGCAATGATGCCCACCAGCCCCCACATGAGCAGGCTGTTGGAGATAAGCGGCATAAGCGTATCAAGAAATGGGGTGCGCCATGTGTCGTTCAGCAGTCTGAACAGGTCTGCATCCCATTGAGGGGTAGCAAAAAACATTTCGGCTCCTTGGAGTGAATAAGGCGATTCTCAGGGGCGTATCAGGTTGGCGCACTTTAGCTGCCTGCGCAGCTACAGGCAAGCGCAAAGGCCGGAATGGTGTCCGGTGTATAAAAAAGCGGCGTAACCGGTAAAGGTCACGCCGCTTGCGGGTATCTGATTACGGTGGGTTATACTTCGCCGCCTTGCTTGAGCACGGAAGCCATACCACCCTGAACGCTCAGGCTCTTGCGGCCATGGCGGTTCATGATCAACTGGGATTCGTAGGAACGAAGGCCGGTGTTGCAGATAAGCACAACGGTCTTGTCGGACGGAATCTCGTTGATGCGCTGTTCCATTTCTTCCAGCGGTACGCAGTTCCACTGACCGGGGTATTTTTCAACCAGTGCCTGCGCGTTAGCAGCAATGCGGGTGTCCACAAAGGTGTATTCGCCGGAATTGCGGTTTGCCCACAGTACGGCAAATTCTTCGGGGTCAAGGGCGTGATTGCGGCCTGCAAGTACGTTGTCCGCCACGTTTGCCACAGTGTTTACGATATCCATGGCAGAGGCGAAAGGCGGAGAGTAAGCCACTTCAAGGTTGGAGATATCTTCCAGCACGGGCTTGCTTTGCAGCAGCGGAGCAACAGCGTTGATACGGGCTACAAGAGCGTCGCCAAGGCCGCTGGTGCCCTGAATGCCCAGCACGCGGCGGGTGGGGCGTTCTACAACCAGATCAAGCGCCATAACGGTGTGTTCAGGGTAGAAGTGTGCGCGGTCAAAACCTTCAACGTGCACGTTTACTGCGTCAAAGCCTTCACGCAGGGCCGCTTCAAGAGTCAGACCGGCACCGGCAGCGTTTTGCTCAAACAATTTGACGCACCATGTGCCAACGCCGCCGGGGAAGCGGGCATCGCCACCGGCAAGGTTGGTACCGATAACACGGCCCTGACGGTTAGCCATGGAGCCGAGCGGGTAAAAACCGGGCTTGCCGGTAACAAGGTTAGGCACGGTTACGCAGTCGCCGCCGGCGTAAATGTCGGGGTCAGAGGTCTGCATGCGGTCGTTGACCACAATGGCGCCGCGTTCGTTTACATCCAGACCGGCATCACGTGCCAGTTCGGAGTTAGGACGGATGCCTGCAGCCATAACCACCAGTTCGGCTTCAATGGTGCGCTTGTCGGTGACAATGCGTGCCACTTTGCCGTTTTCACCTTCAATGCGGACAACCTTTTCGTTGGTGAATACATCCACATCGTTTTTGATCAGATCATTGGTGGCAATCTTGACCATGGTCTTGCCAAGGAAGCCGGGCAGAACCTGATCGGCAATTTCAACTACAGAGGTTTTGATGCCCCACATGTCGGCCATGGATACAGCTACTTCTAAGCCGATGAAGCCGCCGCCCACAACCACAGCACCGTTTACGGAACCGCCTGCGACTGCTTCGCGGATAGCTTTTGCATCCTCAAGGGTGGTGCAGGTGTGCACGCCTTCAAGGTCCAGCCCTTCAATGGGAGGGCGGTTGGGAGAGCTGCCCATGGCAAGAACCAGCTTGTCGTACGGCAGTTCGCTGGTTTCACCGGTGATAAGATTTTTGATGCGTACTTTTTTGTTCTGGCGGTCGATGGACTCTGCCTTGGTACGCGAAAGAACTTTGACATCCTTGTTCACACGGAAAAAGTCCGCATCGCGGATGGTGTGATAGGGGGTCATCTGCAGTTCTTCAAGGTTATTTACTTCGCCGGAAACATAGTAGGGGATGCCGCAGCCGCCGTACGAGATACGGTCGGACTGGTCGAGCATGATCACGTTGTCCTCGGGGCAGAGCCGCTTGAAGCGGCAGGCGGCCTTAGGACCAAGTGCAACGGCGCCGATAACGACAATATTCTGGGGCATGGATTCCTCCGAGCTGCGTGAGTTAAGTGGCAAGGACAACGTACGCCTACCGCAGCGTTAAATAACGCGAATCGGGCCGCAAGATGTGCTTGCGGCGCCACGTTGAGAAAAAAGGCACCATGGTGCCGGAGTAAGCCTACTTTTTAAGGAGGACTTAGGCTTTTTTCTCTATATTGGCAAGGTATGTGCGCACTTACTTGCAAAAGTATGCAAGGCGAAGAAAATACAGAATTATCAAAGCTCTTGCAATGCAAAACAGGTCTGAAAAACGTGTGCGGGGTATGTTGTAGGGTGGCAGATGCACGAATAAAGGGACTTAGCGGGATGATGCCCTAGGGGGGTAATAATCAAGGCGTTCTGTCTTTTTCTTTTTTTGATCGCGCCGCGGCAGCGCTTGCATCTTGCGGGCAGTTCGTATCGTAGCTGTTCCGCAGTTTACGAACAGTCCAGATCGTAGATAATTTTTCCGCATTGGCGGTAGTTGAATTTGTACACTGCAGTGCGGCATGTGCCGTAGCTGTTAATAAGCTGATCCCACTGCTGCTGCGAGATGAGCTGATTAAAGAGAAAAGTTTCCAGTTCCTCACCTGTAACTTCCAGTAATTCCTGTACAGGAACGTCTCCATGAAATTCGCAGGCATCCTGACAGTGAGAAAGCCAGCGTTCCTGTTGCCATGGAATGTATCCCGGCGTTCTTTTGCACACTTCGCGGATAATATGTGCGGCAATTCCTTCGTCTTCCAACGGGGAAGAGTCGGAGAAATCTCCATCAAATTTTTCCGCCGCAAAGCGTCTGCAATGCCCAGAGGCTGAATTCGCGTGCGGTGCTCGTGGAATAAAATCCCGCGCGCTACATGCAGGGACTTTTTTTGCCACAACACTGGCAGGTGTCTGTTTCTTTTACAATCGAGCCCGTGCAAAGGGGAGCCGGGTGGTACTTGAAGTACAGCAGTTTTTTATCTGTACGTATAGCGGGGGCGGCTGGGTAGGCAATAGTAGAGGGGCACCGTTTTGTTGTTTGCCGGATACCATGAGAAAGCCTCAGCTGCTGACTGCTTATGTATGCGGATATGGTGTGTAATATATGAAAAAAATCACTGCTCAATGCGGCAGCGAAGTGTTTGCGCGGTGCAGAGTAGCGCGGGGGAAGAGTTCTGAAAAAATAAGTAGCGGCGGTTGTGGTGCAGTAAGGAGGCTGTGTGTTGATTGCGTCCTGTTTGTGATGCTTTTACAGAATGGAGGAGTCTGCAAAGAAGGTTTAACAATGGTGCAGATGGAAAAAGGCAAAAAAGAAGCGTGTGCGTTCCGTTTACCGGAAGGCCCTGCCGTCCAACTAGCTACGGTATCAGGGGTTTTGCACACGCTTCGTCTTCTGACTTATGTCGTTAGTATCCATTATGGGCAACTCACTTCGCCGTTATGCTTTTGTGTCTCTTCCAGAAGACCCTCCCATTTGCAGTTGGGTAAGTCCGGGATATCAACCAAGCTTGTGCGTCGGGCCGCAGTGGCGGCGTGGTCCTGATGCAGCACCCATGTGCATCAATGAACCAAAAATGCACTGTTAATACTATGGCAACTCAATTTGCCGTTTGTATATTGCAAAAGGTCTTCTGCCTGTACGCAACATGAACCTGCGTTGCGGATCTGGCTGCCTTTGATTTAACTGTATGACATGTACGGTGTTGTGTCTATAGGGTTTTATTATTTGTAACGGCTTGTTTTTATAGTTTTTATTTGTAATATATTGTAAATGTTAATTAAAAAAATAAAACTTTTTTTATGAAAAGAACCGGAGTGTTATGAAGCATCATGCTGTAGCCCCCATTATAAAAGGTTTTTTGAGTCTTCGCGAGGCAAAAAAAAGCGCGGCAGAAGAATTTTTCTACCGCGCTACTATAGTATCAGATGAGTGCTACTAAAGAATACTACTACAGGTCGCGCTCCCAGTCTATGCGCCGGATGATTTCGGCTGTCAGGTCATCCAGTCCGAATCGGGTAACGGCGGAAACCTTTATTGCCTGCGGGTACAGGTGGCTTAAAGCCTGTGCGGCTTCTTCATCCAGCGTTTCCCATTTATTCAGAACAAGTACCTTGGGAATTTCGTTCAGCTCCAGCTCTTCCAGGATACCTTCTACAGCGGTCAACTGCATTTCCAGCTCAGGGTGCCCTGCATCCGCCACATGCAGTAGCAGGTCAGCGGCTTCCAGCTCTTCTAGCGTGGCGCGGAAGGCTTCTTTCAGCTCTTTGGGCAGCGAGCGGATGAACCCTACGGTGTCGGTAAGAATGAGTTCGCGCTCTTCGGGGAAGCGCAGCCGCCGCGTGGTTGTATCCAGCGTGGCAAACAACTTGTCCTCTGCCAGCACTTCGGCATTGGTAAGGGTGTTCAGCAATGTGGATTTACCTGCGTTGGTGTAGCCTACCAGCGACGCAACAGGAACGCGGGCCTTGGCCCTGCGGCCTCGGGTATAGCCTCGCTGGGTACGCAGTGCTTCAATATCTTTTTTGATGCGGGCAATGCGCTCGCGCACTTTACGTCTGTCTGTTTCCAGCTTGGTTTCACCGGGGCCTCTGCCGCCGATGCCGCCGGCCAGCCTGTCCATGGCTCTGTTTTTGCCAGTCAGACGTGGTTGCGTGTATTGCAGCTGGGCCAGTTCCACCTGCAGTTTCCCTGCACGGGTCGAGGCGCGCTGGGCAAAAATATCAAGAATCAGCTGGGTGCGGTCAATAACCTTACGCTCTGTCACATCGGCAAGGTTGTGCAGCTGCGCGGGAGAAAGCTCTCCGTCAAACAGAATGACGCTGGCGTTTCCGGTAAGTGCCAGAACTTCCAGTTCTGCCAGCTTACCTTTTCCCAGAATGAATTTGTAATTGGTCTGACGCACACGCTGAATCATAGTGCCGGCTACGGTCAAACCTGCCGTGTCTGCCAGTTCCGCAAGTTCGTTCAGTGATGATTCCTGAATGGACTTTGGCGCCTGAGATACGCTGACAAGAATTGCCCTGCCGGATTTGGAATCAGTTTCGCGTGCGTCGGCAGTGATGCGGGTAAGCTCGTCTTCCAGCGCCTGTGCCTGATCGTTGAAGTTTGTTTCAACTTTGTCCCAACGGGTAGGCGGGTGCACTCTGTATGGTTCGTCACCACCGCCGGGCAGAAGGTGCGCATGCTGAAACGTGTCCGGACCGCCGAATTCGTCAACGGTAAGAACTCCCACGCTGTCAAGACGCAGAAACAGCATGTCCATCAGGTCTTCCTGCGACAGCAGGGCATCTGTAAGGTGTGTGTGCAGCAGGCGCAGCCCCCGCAGCCTGCCCGCGCCCGAACGGGCGCGGGGAAGCTCGGGAATATAGATGGAGCCCGTATCGCCTACCAGCACCAGCGAAGCTTTGCCCTGCCTGTCCACCAGCAGGGCGATCTGCCTGCTGATGCTGCGGCTGAGTGCGGCAAGCTCTCGTGCCTGTTCTGTCGTATAGCCGCCCTCGGCGGGGTAGCGGCGTGTGTACAGGCGCGAAAGCGCCTTTATCTGGCTGGGCTTCAGGCCCTGAGTGTTGCCGAGAACCTTGGTTGCTATGGCGGGACTCCGTATAGATTAGATTAGGCGCTTTTGCTGCCGAGGTATTCGGCAATCATGCCGTCGTAGACGGATGTGGCGCGGAAGGTTTTTACTGCCATGGCCTGACGCATGGCAAGGCCGACACGCATGTCGTTGTCGCGCATTTCCTGCATGGCGGCAGGATAGTCTGCGGGATCGGGCAGTACCAGCATGGAGTGGAAGTTTTTAGCAGTGGCGCGCAGCATGCAGGGGCCGCCGATGTCCACCTCTTCCACTGCGCCGAGCAGGTCAAGGTCGCGGGCGGCGGCGTCAGCAAAGTTGTACAGGTTGACGCAGATAAGGTCGAACGTGCGGATGCCCAGCTCTTTCAGCGTGGCAAGGTGTTCGGGGTTGTCTTTGTCAGCCAAAATGCCGCCGTGAATGTGGGGGTGCAGCGTTTTTACGCGGCCGCCCATGATTTCGGGAAAGCCGGTAACCTTGCTTACAGGTGTCACATCCAGACCGGCCTCGGTCAGCACGCGTTGAGTGCCGCCGGTAGAGACCAGTTCCACGCCGTTATCGGCGAGGAATCTGGCAAATTCAACAAGCCCGCTTTTATCAGTGACGCTGAGCAGTGCGCGTCTGATGGGCAGAAAATCCATATCGCCTCCGTATTCGGTTTTTTGAGGCAGTGCCAGAAAGCCCCGTAGATGGCAAGAATATCTGTACTGCCGCATATGGGCAACGGCTTTGTGCAGGCTTTGCAAAGAGCATGTTTATGCAAGCGGATAACGGGTCTGTATGGACGAGGAAAACTGCCTGAGGATTGCGGTACTCAGGCCACGGCGCGACACGGTAAGGGGGCCTTCGGGGGGCGCGCGCAGGCTGTCGGAAGCCTGACGGAAAGAGGGGGTATACTCTCGTACATCGGGGCAGGGCAGGAGTGGCCTGCCTGCTATGCGTTGGCACGGGCGGGTTTTTTTCAGTTGATTTCTTCGTGGTCTGCTTTTTGCTGATTCGTGCGCATGGACCTTTTCAATTTTGACCAAGCCTCTTTTCTCAGCTTTCTGCTGACTTTCATGCGCATCAGTATCGTGGTGTTCATGCTACCTGTTTTCGGCGGTAAATCCGTACCGAATGCAGTAAAGGCTGCGTTCTGCATTGTGCTTTCTCTTGCGCTATGGCCGCATCTGTCATTTCCGGGAGAGCTGATGCCGGGGCATCCTTTTGCCATTATGCTGTTAATGCTGGGAGAGATTGTCATCGGGCTTGTTCTGGCGCTGATTGTAAGGTTCTTTTTTGCCGGAATTCAGACCGGCGGCGAGCTGCTGGGTTTTCAGATGGGTTTTACAATGGTCAGTGTCGCAGACCCGCTTTCCGGCGGTACTACCAGCATCTCTTCACATTTTCTCTACATGGTCAGCCTGCTTGTTTTTCTGTCACTGGACGGCCATCTGGTGATGCTTAAAGGGCTGACAGACAGCTTTAAGCTGATCCCCCCCGGCGGAATAGTTACGGGGGCTGCATCCCTGCACAATATGCTTACGCTTGCAGGGCATATGTTTGTTATGGCGGTACGCATCGCGGCACCGGTAATGGCGGCACTTTTTCTTGTAGAGCTTGCTCTGGCACTTATGGGCCGCGCCGCCCCGCAGATGAACCTGCTGATGATCGGCTTTCCGCTTAAAATCAGCGTAGGTTTTTTATTTATGGGGATGCTGTTTATGATCATGCGGCATCAGGTTCAGGACTTTATTATCGGTCTCGGACCGGCAATGACAAACATGCTCAAGCTGCTCAGCCCGCTATAAGGAGTCTGCACCATGGCGCAGAAAGATCCTAGCAGAACAGAACACGCGACCCCGAAACGACGGAGAAAAGCCAGAGGTGAAGGCAACGTTCCGAAGTCTCAGGAGGTCTCAAAGACATTTGTGACCATGGCGGGCACCATCGGTCTGTATGTGTATATGGACTACATATCCAAGCAGATGATGGCGCTTTTCGAGCATTTCTTCCGGTATTCCACAAACTTTGAAGTCTCGCGCCAGTCTGTTTACGATCTTATGCTATGGATTTCAGAAAAACTGGCGTTCATGCTGCTTCCGATCATGCTCTTTCTGGCTTTTGTGGCCATTCTCGTGCTGCGCTTGCAGGTGGGCAAGCTGTGGACAACAAAAGTCTTTAAGCCGAAGCTTAGTAAATTTAATCTGATAAAAGGCTTGCAGCGTATTTTTGTATCTCCGCAAACTTTCATACGGTTGGGCAAAAGCCTTCTTCTGGCTCTGGTTATCGGAGTCGCCCCGTATATCGTTATCCGCAACGAAATTGATAACTTCCTGCCTCTTTTTTATGCCACGCCCACCGCCATAGGCGCGTATCTTTTAGAGACGGGCTATACCATGGTGAAGTATGCCATGCTGCCCATGCTCGTCATAGCCATAGCAGACCTGTGGTACACGCGCTGGGATTATGAAGAAAAGCTGAAGATGACCAAAGATGAGGTCAAAGACGAACGCAAACAGGCCGAAGGTGACCCGAGGGTTAAAGCGGAACAGCGTCAGAAAATGATGAAGGTTATGGCTGCGCGAATGCTGGCTGATGTGCCTAAAGCCGACGTTGTCGTTACCAACCCCACCCACTTTGCAGTCGCTTTGCGATATGACGCCATTGAAGCGCCTGCGCCGATAGTTCTTGCAAAAGGCGTTGACCATCTGGCTGAACGAATCAAGCAGGTTGCGCGGGAAAACGGCGTTCCCATCCGCGAAAATGTTCCGCTGGCACGGGCCTTGTATAAACAGGTTGAAGTGGGGGACATGATTCCTGAAGAGCTCTATCAGGCCGTGGCTTCCCTGCTGGCAACACTGATGAAATTCAGGCCCCGGCCTCAGGGGCAATAAGACTCGCGGAGTGTCAAAACAATGGCAGATGTAGGAACAGCACCCAAAATAGATTACGAACGCTTTGCAAAGCACGGCGACATTATGCTCGCCGGTGGCGTGGTTGTAATTCTGTTCGTTATGCTTATTCCCATGCCCACGCTGGTCATGGACATCATGCTGTCGCTCAGTATTTCACTGGCACTGCTGGTGCTGATCACGTCCATGTTCATGCTCTCTCCGCTCGAATTTTCCATCTTTCCGTCCCTGCTGCTGGTTACCACATTGCTGCGCCTTGCGCTGAACGTGGCAAGTACCAGACTTATTCTGCTGCACGGTGACGAGGGTACCGATGCTGCGGGCAGTGTTATTCAGTCGTTCGGTGAATTTGTTGTCGGTGGTAGTTATATCATCGGTATTGTAATCTTCATGATTCTGTTCATTCTGAACAAGATGGTAATTACCAGCGGTACAACCCGTATCGCGGAAGTAGCCGCACGATTCACTCTGGATGCCATGCCCGGTAAGCAGATGGCCATTGAAGCCGACCTGAACGCCGGTCTCATTGATGAGGAAGAAGCCACCAAACGTCGTGACAATATCCGGAAGGAAGCCGACTTCTACGGTGCCATGGATGGTGCGGGCAAGTTTGTTCAAGGTGATGTTAACGCCGGTATGTTCATTACGCTGGTCAACATCATCGGCGGTATTCTTATCGGTGTGCTGCAAAAAGATATGACATGGCAGGATGCCATGCACGTCTACACACTGCTGACCATCGGTGACGGTCTTGTATCCACCATCCCGTCCATCATCATTTCCACATCTGCAGGTATCATTGTTTCGCGTGCCGCATCAGAGGCAAAGATGGGCGAAGAGTTTATCGGGCAGCTTACGTTCAACTCTCGTGCGCTTAAGCTGGTTTCCGTTGTGCTTTGCATATTTGCTCTGGTGCCCGGTATGCCGTTTATCCCCTTTATGATTTTTGCCACGTTGCTGTTCCTTGTGGCGCAGGCGGTCAATGCCTCCAGCGGGCAGGTGGCCGAGCGCACAGGCGCATCCGGCAAAGGGGCCGCAGCCAAAGGCGGCGAGGGCAAATCTCTGGACAGTCCGGAAGAGGTGCAGGCTCTACTGCCGCTGGATACTCTTGAGCTGGAAGTCGGCTACGGCCTTATTCCGCTGGTGGATGAAGAACAGGACGGCAACCTGCTCTCCCGCATCCGGTCGATCAGACGGCAGTTTGCGCTTGATATGGGTGTGGTAGTGCCTTCGCTGCATCTGCGCGACAATCTGCAGCTTAAGCCCGGCCAGTATACCCTGCTTATCAAGGGGAACGAAGTTGCCTCGGCTGAGATACTTATCGATCACTTTCTTGCCATGGACCCGGGAGACGCCCGCCATCGCATCAAAGGTATCGAAACACGCGAGCCTGCATTCAACCTGCCTGCATTGTGGATTCCCGAATCGCAGAAGGAAGAAGCCATGCTTGCCGGATACACCGTTGTGGACCCTGCCACCGTTATTGCCACGCATCTTACCGAAGTATTCCGCCGCAACCTTGGTTCGTTCCTTGGCAGGCAGGAAGTGCAGGGGCTTCTGGACAATCTTTCCAAGCATTCGCCGAAAGCGGTGGAAGAGCTTGTTCCCGGAATTCTGTCTCTTGGCGTGGTGCAGAAAGTGCTGCAGAACCTGCTGCGTGAAAACGTATCCATCCGCGACCTGCTGACTATTGTAGAATCGCTTGCAGACTACGGGCCGGGTGTGAAAGATGCCGATACCCTTACGGAATATGTGCGCGAACGGCTTGCGCGGACTATCGTGAAGCCCTACATGGACAGTCAGGGGCAATTGCCTATAGTAACTCTGGATCCCGGAGTGGAAAAGCTGCTTCAGGAGTCCATCCGGCAGACAGACCATGGCGGGTATCTGGCTATGGACCCCACCCGTGCGCATCAGCTTATTCAGCGGGTGAATGCGGCGGTGGAAAACGCCGTCGGTACGGACGGGCAGCCCGTGCTGCTGTCTTCGCCGGTGGTGCGGCCGCATCTGGCACAGCTTATACAGCGTTTCCTGCCAACCATTCCTGTTGTTTCACAGGCGGAAATACCTTCTGACATCCGGCTTAGTGCCGTGGCAAACGTGGTGCTTGACTAATGCAGGTGAGAACATTCAAAGGCCCCAGCGCAAAAACCGTGCTGGCTATGATCAAGGCGGAGCTTGGCCCCGATGCCGTGATTCTTTCGTCGCGTGATTGTTCCGGAGAGGGAGTGTCATGGTGTGAGATGACGGCGGGAGTCGAGCGTGGCGCGCCTGAAGCTGTCCCTCGTATGGGACGCGATGAACCTGCCGCCGGTGCTGATGGTTCACCTGCGGGCTGGGGCGAGTGGCACAGAGAGTGGGATGAAATCAAAGGGCACCTGATGGCCCTGATGAAGCCTGCTTTGCGCCTTGATGAACTCGCACCGCGACAGCGTGTTGCGCTGGAATACCTTGAGCGGGAAGGTGTGGATGATAAGGTAATTCTGGCGTTGTATAAGCACTTGCGAAGCGCACCTGCTGCTTCTGTTCTGGAGCCGCTCTCAAAGGTGGTTCCGGTAAGATCATGGAGTAGCGAAGGGTGGCCGCAGAAAGTGCAGCTGGTGTGCGGGCCGTATGGTACGGGAAAAACCAGCGCGGTTATCCGTATGGCACTGGCACTGCGCAAGCGCGAGCCCTCTGCCCGGGTGTGTCTGGTGAATGTGGACAGCCAGCGGGGCAGCGGCCGTATGATGCTGCGGCACTACGCAGAACTATGCGGCATGGATTACCGCGAAGTTTCCGGTCATGCCGATGTAAATGAACTTTCGCGTATGTCGGATGAGTACGATAAAATTATTATCGATATGTCTGGCCTTGGCCGCACAGAGAATCTTACTGCCGCTCTGAACAAAAACGGCCTTGCCGTATTTCTGGAACAACAGGACTGCGCCATACAGCTGGTAATGTCTCCGCTGTACGGTGATGCGCAATTGCGTGCTTTTTTACGCCAATACGCGTATGATGTGCCTTGCGGGCTTGTCTGGACGAAGTTGGATGAAGCTTGTAACTTCGGGGCGCTGGTTAATCTTTCGGCCTCAACAGGTTTGCCGGTAAGCACGCTTTCTTACGGCCCGGGGCTGAAAAATTCGCTGGTTCCCGCGCGTGAAGCCATGATCTGGCGGCTGGTATTTAAAAAACAACTTCCAGGCGATGTGGCTGCACGCTAGCCATATCCCACCTTTATGCATAGAAATTTTGCCACAGGCGAAAGCGAATATAGCGGAGCGAACCCGATGAGTGCAGATTTACCTCTGGTGTTTTCCGTCACCTCCGGCAAAGGCGGAGTGGGCAAGACCAATATGTCCGTCAATCTGGCCTACTGCCTGAGCCGTATGGGCAAGCGGGTGGTGCTGCTTGATGCCGACCTCGGCCTTGCCAACGTTGATGTTGTGCTGGGCGTGGCACCGCAGATGAACCTGTTTCATCTGTTTCACGAAGGTGTGGACGTGGGGAAGATTCTGTACGAAACGCCGTATGGCTTCCGCATTCTGCCTGCATCTTCGGGCGTGGGAGAAATGCTGTCGCTTTCCACCGGTCAAAAGCTTGACCTGCTGGAGGCAATGGATGTTCTTGAAGATTCGGTTGATTATCTGCTAGTGGACACTGGCGCGGGTATCAACGATAATGTATTGTATTTTAATATTGCCGCACAGGAACGCATTGTTGTTCTGACTCCGGAACCGACCTCGCTGACTGATGCATACGCACTTATAAAAGTGCTTAAGCTGAATCACGGGGTGGAGCACTTTAAGGTTCTGGTGAACATGGCAGGCGATATGAAGGCCGCAAGGGAAGTGTTTTCCCGTTTGTACAAGGCCTGCGATCATTTTTTAAGCGGGGTGTCTCTGGATCTGCTGGGGTTTGTTCCCAGAGACAAAACTGTCCGGCAGGCAGTGGTGGCGCAAAAACCGTTTTGCGCTGTCAATAGCCAGAGCCCTGCGAGCCTGGCTGTGCGCAAGGTGGCCGAAACAGTGCAAACATGGGATGTATCGGCGAGCTTAGATGGCAATATCAAGTTCTTCTGGAAAAAGCTTCTCTTCAGGCAATAGCCCTTGGGAACGGTTGGAATCGGGCGATACTGCATGGCCTGATTTTACTCCGGCAGAGCAGGAACAGGTGGTCAGGCACTATGCGCCGAAGATCAAGTTTCTGGCTTTGCGCCTGAAAGGCAAGTTGCCTAAGAGTGTCGAACTGAATGAGCTGATCAGCGCGGGCACGCTGGGCTTGATGGAAGCTTTGGGTAAATTTCAGCCGAAGCTGGGCATCAAGTTTGATACCTATGCGGAAAACCGTATCCGCGGTGCCATGCTGGACGAATTGCGACGGCTGGACTGGTTTCCGCGAAGTTTACGACAAAGGGTGCGCCTTCTGGAAGATACTATCAACCGGCTGGAGCATGAAAAGGGCAGGCGCCCTTCAGAAGAAGAACTGCAACAGGCCACAGGGCTTGAAGAAAAAGATCTTCGGGCTGGTCTTGAAGCTCTGCAGAACCACCTTTGTATCAGTCTGGATGCCATTCAGGAGACCTTTGCAGCAGACGGGCGGGGCCATATTGAAGGTGAGCCGTTTCATTCTACTGCAACACAAGAGCTCATCGAGCGTATAGCTTCTCTTATCGATCAATTGACACCAAGGGAAAAGCTGGTATTGTCGCTATATTATAGTGATGAACTAAATATGCGGGAAACCGCCGAGGTAATGGGTGTTACCGAGGGGCGGGTATCCCAGCTGCATTCACAGGCTCTTAACCGGCTTCGCAAGCGGTTCCATGAAGAATATGGAGCACAGGGAGCTGTTTAATACCAAGGAGATACGAGCATGCCTTACGATCCGAGTATGCGAGTGTTGGTGGTGGACGATTTTTCGACCATGCGTAGAATTGTAAAAAATATTTTGCGTCAGCTCGGGTTTACCAACGTGGTGGAAGCCGACGACGGCACAACCGCATGGGACGTGCTGAATAAAGATAAAATCGATTTTATTATTTCTGACTGGAATATGCCCCAGATGACCGGCATCGAACTGCTGCGCAAAGTCCGCGCCAGCGAAGAGTTCGGCCACCTGCCGTTCCTTATGGTAACGGCCGAAGCACAGCAGGAAAACATCATTGAAGCTGTGCAGGCTAAGGTGTCCAACTACATCGTAAAGCCGTTCACCGCAGAAACCATGAAGCAGAAAATCGATAAGATTTTTCCGTAGTTCGTTACCTGACTTGTACTGCATGAGGCAGTGCAGGCAGGAAGCGGGGCGTAGAGGGCCAATTGCATGTTGCTGATGGTGGACGACGACCCTTTGGGCGGCGAGGCCGGCGACAGCACACAGCTTGATACTGAAGAGCTGCAGCCTGTGGACTTGTCCGGTGGCGGCAGCGAAGAAAAGGTTGAGCTGGACCTCGAAGACGCCCCGTTTCTAATGGATGACGATGAAGAGGAAGAGGAGGCCGCGGAAGAGGAGTCTTCGGCGGGTTCTCTGGATCTGGACACGGGCGCTGCAAGCAGGAAGAAGGCCGGTTTCAATGCTGCTGCCCTGTTCCGCAACAGAAAGGTCCAGATCGGCGCAGGTGCCGTATTGCTTTTGCTTATCGGGCTGCTTACCTTTTTATTGTGGCCTTCCGGCGATGCTGAAGATAGCAGCGTGTCGCAGCCGGTAGCCAAGAAGAAAGTCGTCCGTAAAGTCGGTGAAGAGCCGCCCAAAAAAGAAGAAGAACCCAAAAAGCCCGAATTTGTCGTGGCTTGGGAGCCTTTCTGGGTGGAGCAGACCGATGCCGAAGGAAAGATTCGTTTTCTGGTATGCAAGTTTGCAGCAGTAACCGAAAATGAACGCCTTTCCTGGGAAGTCGGCACAAAAAAAGTGGTTCTGCGTGATGCTATTTTTTACTATCTGCGTAATAAATCACTACTGTTTTTGTCGGACGAATCAAATGTGGATACGCTGAAGACCGACCTTCTGGCCGTGGTCAATCAGTATCTGGACAATGGTCAACTACAGGACTTGCTTATAGAAAACTATCTGGTGAAGTAATATGTCGTTAGAAAGCAGTTTACCGGTACTGCTGGTCCAGATGGGCCATGTGCAAAAGATTACGCACAACGAGCAGTCACACCCGGAAACGCAACAGGCAGCTGCACAGCAGAATGTTGCGGAAACGCTTAAACGCGGCCAAAGCCAGGTAGAAAAAACGCAGCAGTCTGAAAAAAGTAAGCTGGAAGCCGATGCCGACGGACGTGGCGGCGGTGCAGGTACTCAGCAACAGCGTGCCGGAAGCGAATCTGAACCGGATGAACACACCGGAGAACAGGAGCAGAAAAAAGGCCCCTGGACCGGTAATATAGTGAACGTAAAAGTTTGATGGTACCCGTCCGAACAGCACTCGCGCAGGCGATGCAAGCTGTGTCCGGCGGGTTTTCTTTGTTTTTTAACATGGTCCGGCGGGCTCTGTAATGCAGTTATCACTTCTGGCCCTGATTCTTGTTACAGTGGCAGAGCTTATGCTCCTTGTTCTGCTGTTGATATTCTTTTTTCGTCTTCGTCGCTCCGAAAACGTTCTCAGCCAATTACAGGCAAACCACGAAAAACTTCTGGCCCGACTGCATTTCAACGCAGAGTTGGAACAGGAACTTGTAGAGTCGTTTTCTCAGCGGCAGGAAGAGCTGCGCCAACTGGATATGCGGCTGGAAAAACGTGCTGATGATCTGCGCAAGCTTGTGGAACAGGCAGAAGGTATCAGTCGCAGCCCGCATTTTTTACGTGAAATTATCATGAACGGGCACCGGAAGGGACGTTCCGTCGAACAGCTGGCACGGTCTACAAGGCTATCAACGGACGAAGTTGAGTTGATTTTGGGGAATGCCGGAAAAGGGTAACCCTTGTTGCCTGAGTCAGGATAAGCACGGGATTCCTTTTCAATCTGTTACGCTGCATCACGTGTCGCTGATCCGTTACTTGGTGTTATTGAGCAGCTATGTGTGCTGCGGTACGTAATTTCCCCGCGGGTTGATAAGGCAATTATGAGCTGTATTCAGGGCCGTATCCGGGGCTGTTGACCGGCAGAATACAGAGGCAAGGCGGCGCATCGTTTTAGCTGGGCATTATTTCGCGCCTGCTGATTATACCGAAAGGCTGCTATCTGCCAGCTTCCTGTGGACAAAATGGAAAATTTCGCTGTTTCTGGCGGGATGCTTCAACATGAACATGCAGGCGGTCAGCCTTGGGTATCGGGTGGTTTCAATTATTTCAAGGCGTTCAAGCTGCGCAAGGTGGCGTATTCTGCCTTGCCAAGCGGTCACCGACCGCTTTTTTTATAGCGATAATGTAAGGTACCTTACTTTAGACGGGGCGATATGGTTCGTATAGGACAATACGGTGGCGGCTCTGGTCGCGGATACGGCAGTCAGCAGGGCCGTGCTGATGTTTTTCGCCGGGGCAGGCGCGAGGGCGACCGGCTGAAAGGGGTTGTTTTATCGGAATTGCGCGACGGCCATGCGTGGGTTGAAGTGGAAGGACAGAAGCTGCTTGCCCGCCTTGAAGTTGCGGCGTCCCCCGGTGATGTTCTTGAATTTGTGCTGGTACGGTTGTACCCCGAGATTGTTTTGCAGGCATTGCGGGGAGATGGGAGCGGGCAGGCTGCCGGAATGTCTGCGCCCGAAGTTATTGCGCGCTACAGGGCTGCCCGTGACGCTTTCTGGCTGCGCTTGCGCGAATCTGAGTTGGCTGATAGGCAGCAGCACGTAAACGGGCAGGGCGGCTTCTGCTCTGCACAGACAGACCTTCCGGTAAGTCGTGAAGCATTTATTCATGCTGCTTCAGAGGATATGCAGGTGCTGCAGGCCTGTCTGTTTGCCAATATAGCTCTGAAGCCTGTTCAAAGTATGATTGAGGCCCGTCTTGAGGGCTCTCTCTGGCTTGCCCCGTGGCGCGCTCCGTTTGCAGACGCTGTCGAGATTTTCCGTTACGGCGCTGCAATTGGTGATGCAACGCAGGATGCATGGGCCAGACTATTGGTTTCCTGCCGTCTGCGCGAGGCAGGCGGACTGGACCTGCAGGGAGCTGCATCAGCATCCGGCCAGATTCTGCTGGATATCCGTGCAGGTGACGGTGTTGTGTCATTCAAGGCGTATGCAGAGCATCCGGCCATATTGCATTTGCCTGCTGCTGTCCGGCTTACCGGCTCCCTTGGCCCGCAGGCCCGATGCCTTGGTGTGGAGCGCATGGTCTTTATGCCGGGTGATATTCCCGCATTTCTGCTTGCCGATACACCGAAAACTTACGGGGCTTTTCGCAGCAGGGCATGATATTTTTTGGATACTATACTTATGATTGAGAATACTCAGCTGCAGGCTGATACAATACGGGCGGGTATCCCCGCAGAATTTTCCACAACTGTGCCATCTGATACGTTTTCAGCGCTGCCCGCCGGTGGCGATGCGCCATGGCTTGCCCCGCTCGCAGGCTTTACGGATCTTGCTTTTCGTCTGCTGTGTCGCGAGTTCGGTGCAAAAGTTGTCTGTTCTGAAATGGTCAGTGCCAAGGGGTTGGTCTACCGCAGTCCCGGTACCCATTCGCTGCTGGAAACATGTCCGCAGGATGCCCCCATGGTGTTGCAGCTGTTTGGTAACGAGACCGCCATTATGGAATCAGCCATGCGTGAGCTGGTGGAAAAAGGCTACCGCTGGTTCGACTTGAATATGGGGTGCTCGGTACGGAAAGTAGTAAAAACCGGTTGCGGTGCCGGTATGCTGCGCGATGTGGATAATGCGGTAGAAGTGGCCCGCGTGATGACCTCTGTTGCCGGAGAGGGTAAGGTAGGGTTTAAGTTTAGGCTTGGCTGGGAAAATGGCCTTGAAGTGTATCTTGACCTTGCCCGCAGACTTGAAGATGCTGGAGCAGGCTGGCTTACCTTGCATCCGCGTTTTGCGCGGCAGGGCTTCAGCGGCGTTGCCAACTGGGATGCATTGGCACAGCTGAAGCAGGCTGTTCGTATTCCGGTGATTGCCAGCGGAGACCTGTTTACTGCTTCGGATGGCATGAACTGTATGAAACACAGCGGTGTTGACGGAGTAATGTTTGCCCGCGGGGCGTTAGCCAATCCTGCCGTGTTTGAAGATTTTACCGCTATGATGCAGGGTGCACCTGCTCCGCAGCCGGACCCTGAACGTATTGTACGTATTATCCGGCGCCATGTTGTGCTTGCCCGTGCCTTGTGTGCGGATAAAACGGCATTGTTTAAAATGCGTACGTTTGTACCCAGATACGTCAGACAATTTCCGGGAGCCCGTGCGCTTCGTAACCATCTTGCCTCATGCCTTACATGGGAAGGGCTTGATGAGTTGCTTGATACTTTTTTTGAACGCTGGCGTGCAGAAGGGCACCAGCTGTTGCCCGAAGGCGGATGCAAGCTTGCCGCGCCGGACAAAGGGGGTGAGTAATGGACGTAAAACGCGCCGAAACAGCAGGTTTTTGTATGGGTGTAGGTCTTGCCCTTAAGAAGCTCGACCGTGAAGTCGATAATAATGATGTACCCATAGCAACGCTGGGACCGATTATCCATAACCCGCAAGTTCTTAAAAGCTATGAAGAGCGTGGCGTGCGGTGTTACTCTGACCCTGCCGAGGCAAAGGCCGGTCAGCGAGTTGTCATTCGTGCGCACGGCATACCGGAACAGACAGAAAAATGCCTGTCCGATGCCGGCGTGGATCTTATCGACGCCACATGCCCCAAGGTGAAGCGGGCACAGCTTGGCATTGCGAGGCAACGTGACGAAGGAAGAACCTTGCTGTTGTTCGGAGAGCACGATCATCCCGAAGTGAGAGGTTTATTAAGCTACGCCGGTGAGGACGCTGTCGTGTTTGGTTCGCTGGAAGAGCTGAAAGAGCTTAACCTGGATGATAATCGGCATTATTTTTTAGCTGCGCAGACCACACAGGATAAAAATGCCTTTGTAAATGTGGTAGACTGGGTGCGTAGCCGTTTTGGCGATGATGTGCCCGTGTTGGAAACAATCTGTGATGCCACGCGGGAACGGCAGGCAGAAGCCATTGCCATAGCGCGTACTGTTGATGTTATGATTGTGGTAGGTGGTTTTACCAGCGGAAATACCAGAAGGCTTGCAGAAGTTGCACAGGCACAAGGTGTTTCTACGTATCATGTGGAAACACCGGACCAGCTGCCGCTGGATGAATTGCGCAGATATTCTGTGGCAGGGCTTACGGCAGGCGCTTCCACGCCTAAGAGTATTATTGACGAGACGCAGAATTTGTTGAAATCTTTATAGCAGAAGATATCAGCTGCTTTGTAGATATTACCCGGAGGGTACTATGTCCCAGACTAATATCCTGCTTGAAGCAGGCACAAACGAGCTGGAAATTGTCGAGTTCTACCTAGATGAACAGACGAATAGTCCAGACGAGCCTGCGTATCGCGGATACTACGGCGTAAACGTTGCTAAGGTTCTGGAAATCATCAGAATGCCTAAAGTAACGGAAATGCCTGAAGTGCAGCACCCTTCCGTCCTTGGTGCGTTTAACCTGCGAAATCAGATCATCCCTCTGGTCGATCTGAGTATGTGGCTGGGAAAAGACCGCGCAGGTGAAGAGCCGCCAAAGGTTGTGGTGACGGAGTTTAACAACGTGACCACGGCGTTTCAGGTTTCCGGCGTCAACCGTATCCACCGTATCAGCTGGGAAGAAGTTGAGCCGCCCAACAAGTACGTTGCCAGCCTTTCCAACAACTCCATTACCGGCGTTGTTAAAATGGAAGGCCGCATTATCTTTATTCTCGATCTTGAACGTATTGTGGCCAGTATGAATCCGGACCTTGCCCTGAAACTTGACGAGGCTGTGGACTGGGATGGCAACACAGGCTATCGCGCTCTTATCGCCGATGACTCGGGCCTTATCCGCGAAATGCTTAAGGACTTGCTGCAAAAAGCAAAGTTTGAAGTAGAAGCGGTGAATAACGGCCGCGAAGCGTGGGATAGAATTGTAGAACTGAAGACCAGAGGCGAGGAAGAAGGCAGGCCCATCACAGACTATGTGCAGGTGCTTGTTTCCGACATTGAAATGCCCAGTATGGACGGTCACAACCTGTGCAAGCGCGTAAAGGACGACCCCGCCCTGCGTAAGCTGCCGGTTATTCTGTTCTCATCGCTGATTACGGACAAGCTGCGCCATAAAGGTGATTCAGTAGGTGCCGATGATCAGATTTCCAAGCCGGAAGTGACTTATCTTGCACGGCGTGCACTGGCTTTGATCGAAGCCATTGATGCCGAGTAAGACGTTTTTTGTATATAGCTTGTCAGCCCCCTCGTGCAGCGAAGGGGCTTTTTTTTATGGCAAAAGCGGTGGTGTGTTGCAGCGTGTGTTGTGCAGCTTGGCACGTCAGGGCTATGTAAGGCAACATACAAAGCAGAGAGGCTAGACAGGTGTGGGGTCGCCGGAGTTTGCGTAAAGGCAATGGCAGGTATGCGGCGTGACCTGCTTTACAGATAATTGCAGTCTATCGGGGCTTCAGGTCATTACGCCACGTATTATGCGGTGCACAGCAGCCTTGCCCCATGCGCAGATTGTCACGAAAGCTTTTACCGCGGACAGAGTCTGCCGCAAGGTTGCACAGATAGCGGCCTTGCTCTTCACTCCAGAGCAATTCGGGGCAGGGATAGGTGAACCCGTGCAGGTAGACGGCCTCGTCACAGACATGGTCAAGACAGCACCAGCCGCATCCTACACAAGGCAAAGTCGCCTGCTTTTCCATGGCTTGAGTGACGGGTGCAAATGTATGAAATTCTTCCGCACCAGACAGGCAGATGTCAAAAGGGGCGGGAGTACGTTCAGGCAGCACGGCAGGAGCGGAAGCAGGCGCACTTGTTCCGCTGGCGGATGGTTGATCCGGCATGGCGATTCTCTTGTACTTTGGCATCCGTACTGTAGTGCGTCCGGCGTGTGGAGCACAAAAGCACAAGGGCAAAAGTGACACAGGTCGTTAACGGTCCGTGGCGGGTGCTGGTTAAGGACGCCAACACCCTGACACGTTTGGGTCTGCTATGCAATGAAAGGGGGCAGGGCAGGTTGTATCCATCCTGCCTGCGGGCAGTAGTGTTGATGGCTTCAGCACGTCTGTTTTTTTGGGAATGCATGGGAATACTAATTCAGGCAGCAGTGGATGAGAGGAGAATCGGCAGCAGCGGAAGCACCCTGCCTGACAGGTAACATGCTTGTAGAAAACAGAGAGGATTACGCACTGTATAAGGCTGTCGCTGCAGATTGTTGCCGAGGTGATACACGCCAGCTGCATGCCTGAACTCCGGCGGGTGTATACGGAATTCTGCAACGGTGCAGATATTCAGCAGGCTGGCTTGCGGGCGTTACAGGCTGGCGAAACTGCCCGTCGTTAATCCCTGAGGCCGGGGATACGTTGCAGCTTGCTCAGAAATATTTTTGCAGGTTCAAAGTCAGGATTCAGCTGCACTGCGTTGGCAAGAGTTGCCCTGCATTCTTTGTAACGCTTCATGTCAAAAAGCGTACGCGCAATGTTGAAGTCGAGGTGTTCGTCTTCGCCGTGGAACTTGCGCAGCGTCATATAGCAGTCCAGTGCGCGGGAAGGTTCGCCCCCTTTACGCAGCGATACTGCTACCTTGTTCAGCAAAAGGCGCAGCTTTTCATTCAGCCCCACCCCGTTTGCCACAAGATATTCGACTACTGTTTCCGCTTTAGGCCGCTGACCTGTAACAAGGTATGCCGTGATGAACGGCAGGTAGGCGCGCATGGTTTCGGCTTTGCTAAGTGGATAGCCCGAATTACCGTTTCTGGCGGCAATGGTCTCCATGGCATCACGTTGATACAGCAACGGCTCCGGCCAGTATTGCTGCAGAAAACGCATTTTTTCAATGCGCTTTGCCAGCCTCAGCGCAGGGTCTGCGGGCAGGCCGTTAAAAAGCGGAGTCACTTCAATGGCACCGGATTCCAATGTACGGGCAGCCCATAAAATGGCCCGTGGCGATGCATCGGAAGTACCGCGCTGGGTGTTTTTGTTACCTGCACTGGAAAAAAAACCCGCAGGTTTCAGGTTTGCAATAAGCTGATCAGTCAGCGTAGCTGTAATATTGGTAGAAGTTTCTGTCATGAGTGTGCCCGCTTGATGGCAGACGCGAGAGAACGCTGCCGTGTATCTGTGCGTGAATGAGCTTCTTAGGCCGTAGGCGACGGGTTAGTCAACGGGTTGACTGGTTTTGAAGATAGTTCTGCGGTGGTCGGGAAGCGTTGCTTTTCAGGGGTGTGGTGCCCGTAGCTGTGCGTTGCGCTGCTGCTTGTAGCGGGAGTGGTAGGCCTGCATATACAGGCTTAGGCAGGCTTCTGCCATATGCCTGTGCGTATGGCGGGCCAATACGTGCAGGCGGCAGTCAAAAGGACTTATGGCATCAAGCTGTTTCAGGCGGTGCCGTGCTTCTGCCATGCTGTGAAAAGTGAATCCGGTGACGCCTTCGTGGATGAATTCCGGCAGAACGCCTGTTGCCGTGCACAATACCGGTGTACCGGAGACAAGCGCCTGCATAACGGGGATTGCCGTCCAGTCTGCCGTAATAGCGGGGTAGATAAGCGCTTTAGCGCCAGCAAGTAACTGCGTGTATCGTGCGGCGGTAATGGGACCGGTGAAGGTGACATGTTTGCAGTGAGCCCATTGCGGCACAGGGTAAATATCAGCCGTGACTACGAGGGGTAAATCTGCTTCTGCGGCAAGCTGTATGGCTAAGCGCAATTCAGCAAGTTTATTCTGGTGGAAAGATTGAGTGCCTGCCGCATGTGTTGTCTGTATACAGGGAGGTTGCGTGGCAATCTCTGATGGTTGCGGCGTATATTCCGGCTGCAATGCAAAAGCGGCATCTGCGGCGGGATTATTTTTATGCCTTGCCTGTGTATCTGAGCTCGCTTTTGCACTTGATGGGATGTGTGATGACTCTTGCCCCTGAGATGACTGATGTTGCATCGGACGGAACGACGATGCTTGCTGGTGGTGTACCGGAGACCGTGCAGGTATAATGGCAGGCGTTCTGTTTTGCGAGGCATGTGCACACCCCGTGAATAGCAGATAGCCACTATGGTCGGCGCGGAATGTATACGCATCAGGAACGATTCCACTCAGTATGATTGTGTCTGAGGGGGCGCTCCATTGTTTTGCCAGCGATGCTGCAGGAAAAACGTTATACAGCCTGCTCACGTTGTGCGGATAGTGGCGGCCGCTGTGGCTCCTGATGATTTCAGGCTGTGTATCAGGGGGGCATTGCGGCTCAAGATGGCCGATACTATGCACGGCTATCCAGTGCGGCAAAACGTCGAATGGACGCTGGCTGTGTACAATGTCTACCTGCTCGGGGTTTTTATAGAGTTCTTTGCAGGTTATGACTGGAAGCGAGGTGGGCCTTTTACGGAGCATTGCAGTTAGTGCATTTTGCCTGTCAGGGTCGCGTTGCTGCGCTCTTGCCGTGTCTGCACTGCCGTTGCGGCTTGCAGGCTCTTCGTACTTTTTTGATTCCGCATCGGGCTGTATGCCTGATACGATGTCGTTTTCCGTTGCGGTTTGCAGGTCGGGCGGCGTGACAAAAACAACCTCGTGCCCCATGCCAAGCAACGCTTCTCCAAGCCAGTGCATGATACATGACGGGTGGTTATATTCGGTTACACAATTCCGATAATGATCGAACAAGGCAATACGCATAACGTATTGTAACATGCCGGATTCGGAGGAGCATAGTATAACAGAGCTTAACCGTTCATTATACACAGAGCACGGGTATGAACGTTGCCATTGCCCTCGGTTGTTGAAAACTCACCTGCCAATGGCTGTACCTCATTGACAAGGTTGTCGATCCCCGCATACTTCCATTGACCACATACGCGAAGGAGGACGCTTATATGTATGCTGTTATTTTTCGACTGGGGGCAATCACTGCCTTGCTGTGCGCTTTGCTGACGGGAGCAACAGGCGCGCTGGCTGCAGATAATCTGCCGGATCTTGAGGGACAAACCGTGCAGGCTGTTACTGCTAACGACTACAGGCCGCTTAATTTTATCGACCCAGCCACAGGCAAGGGTATCGGGCTGGAATACGATACCGTCAATGAAATCTGCCGGCGTCTTAACTGTATGGTGTCGTGGAATCTGACCTCATGGGACACCATGATTTCTGCTGTTCGCAACGGGCAGTACGATGTGGGCATGGACGGCATTACCATTAACGAAGAGCGCAAAAAACAGGTTGATTTTACCGAGACCTACCTGACCAGTGAACAGTTCATGCTGGTTCGCGCCGACGAAGAGCGTTTCAGCACACCCGAAGTTTTTCGTGCAGACCCTGACCTACTTATCGGTTCTCAACCGGGAACAACAAATTTTTACGTAGCAGTTTACAATGTGCTGGACGGTAACGAGGCTAACCCCCGCATCAAGCTGTTCGAAACATTCGGCCCTACCGTACAGGCGTTGATTGCCGGTGATGTGGACATGGTATTGATGGATGCTTCGTCCTCTCGCGGTTATGTGGGGGCAAACCCCGGCAAGCTGAAGGTTGTAGGCGGCCCGCTGGGCTCTGAAGACTTCGGTTTTATTATGACGCCGGGGTCTGACCTGCGTGAACCGTTTAACGCGTCTATCCGCAGCATGAAAGAAGACGGCACACTGGAAGCGTTAAGCAAAAAGTGGTTTTACGAATATCAATAACGCACCGCACGCGTTTACCGGCGGCGTTGCCTGATGGTGACGCCGCCGCTGTGCGTCCAAAGCATGACATCATTTTTATCTGAACAATCCGGCTACTGCACCAGTTCCAGCACGGGGCTTAATTTGTCCAGGCGCAAGGCGGGGCTTTTTGAAAGGCTGCCTTTGTGGCTGCTGGCTGCAATGCTTATAGCTGTGGTTATCTGCTGGGAAATGGCGGCGGATGCCAACTATACGGCTATTTTTCATACTGTCCGCAAGGGGCTTGCGGTGACACTCTATGTGTCGTTTATCGCATATGCCATGTCACTATTACTGGGGCTGGTGCTGGGCCTTTGGCGCGTGTCACGCAGCAGGATACTGCGCGAGGTCGCTACGTTTTATATTGAAATAGTACGCGGCATCCCCATGCTGGTCATTTTGTACTACATCGCATTTGTCGGGGCACCTGGACTTGTGGACGGGCTGAACTGGTTGCTTACGCCGCTGCGCGATGCTGGCCTTGTGGATAAAATAAGCGTCCGGTCCCTTGATTTTACCTGGCGGGCTATTCTGGCTTTGACCGTGGGGTATTCGGCATTTATTGCAGAAATTGTGCGCGCGGGGGTAGAGTCCGTTGCGGCAGGGCAGATGGAAGCTGCACGTTCGCTCGGGCTTTCGCGCTGGCAGGCCATGTACAAAGTTATTCTGCCGCAGGCGTTACGAAACGTCATGCCGCCGCTGGCAAATGATTTTGTCGCCATGTTGAAGGATTCTGCACTGGTTTCCGCACTTGGCGTGCAGGATATCACCCAGCTTGGCAAAGTATATTCCGCCTCCACGTTTTTGTTTTTTGAAACGTATAACGTGGTGGCATTTTTATACCTTGTAATGACTATCAGTCTTTCGCTGTGCATCAGGTGGTTCGAGTGCCGTCACAAGCGTCCGCTCTGATTGTCAGTTAAAGAATAAAAGCAGCAAAACGCACTGTGCCGTAAAAGCATGGTGCGTTTTTTCAGAGCGCTCCGGTGCAGTGAAGGGCGAAACCGGCAACTGGTACGAATGTACCGGAATAAAGGGTAGATACAGGAAAAGTGGCAGAAAACATTCTGATGAGTTGAAAAGCCGCCGCGGGATGGTCGCAGAACGAAGGCAACGCTGCTGATGTATCGACCATATATACACAGCGCAAAGAAGGGGGCAGGCCGCACGGCGGAACAATGACATGGCAATGTCTGCCACCTGCCGCAGGCAGGCCTTCCCGACAGACAACAGCAGCGCTGGCCGCTTCATGCCATTGTAAAATGCAAGGGAATCGCTCTTCCCAGCCTTGTCCGGCGATGTGTGCTGTCACCCCTTATGGCGGCAAACCCATCGGGCAAGCTCCCTTGCGGCGCATCGGATAACGCATTATGGCAGCAGCGTCACGGTTATTTCTTAAAGGCATAGATTGCTACTACGTATGCCGTTCACTACTTAATGTGAAAAAATAGCTGTTGACGCAAATCCTGACATGTGCGTAGAGTTATCAAAATATTAAACCCGCTACAGTGTATTTTGCACAAGGCACGTAACAGACATGACTTTTGACTTCGCAAACAACGCTTCTTCCATTCAGACCCTAGCTGGTCTTTTTGGCGTTGTTTCTGTCGTCGTCTCTGTCGTAGTCGTCGTCGTTCGCGTCGTTACCAGCGCGCCGTAGCGGAGGAAGCACAGACTAGCATCAGTCCAACCCCCGTCGGCGCAAGCCGGCGGGGGTTGTTTTTTTAGTAGCAACCGGTCGCCGGAGTCCGCCCGGGGAAAGCGAAGGAGGAGTCTCCATGAGCCGTTCCCGATCCCGCGACCACGGCACAGGGTCGCAACCATCGTCCAGAGCCGCTGCCATGCCAGGCGGCAAAGCCAGCAGGAAAAGCTCTGCGCCAGGTAAAAAAGCACCCGATACCCATGCTTCGCCGGAGCGCATAAACGGTGCGCAGGCAGTTATACGGATACTTGAAAGGCAGGGAGTACAGACCGTTGCCGGTATTCCCGGCGGAGCAAGTTTGCCCATTTATGATGCGCTTGCAGAGCGCGGAACCATCCGCCACGTTCTTACCCGTCACGAACAGGCCGCCGGTTTTATTGCGCAGGGTATGGCCCGCGCCACCGGTATTCCCGCGGTATGCCTTGCCACATCCGGCCCCGGGGCTACCAACATTCTTACTGCCATCGCAGACGCAAAGCTCGACTCCGTCCCCGTCATCTGCATCACGGGGCAGGTTCCCACAACGCTCATAGGTACAGATGCCTTTCAGGAGGTAGATACCTATGGCATGAGCATTCCCGCCACCAAGCACAACTTCCTTGTCCGTACAGCTGAAGAACTGCTTACAGTAATTCCCGAGGCGTTCCGTATAGCCATGTCAGGCCGCCCCGGCCCTGTTCTGGTGGATATTCCCCGTGATGTGCAGCTGAGTATGCTTGAAATTTCACAGTGGCCGCAGCCAGCCGTAGCCGACATGCCTGAACAACCTGATATGGAAGATGTCGTGTCCGCAGCGGCGATGATTGATGAGGCAAAGCGGCCTCTCATGTACCTTGGCGGCGGCGTCATCAGCTCCGGCGCATCGGAAGTTGCTCTGCGCATAGCGGAAAAAGCAGGTATTCCGGTTGCTATGACGCTGATGGGACTGGGGGCGATTCCGTCTGACCATCCGCTTTCGCTGGGTATGCTGGGCATGCACGCTGCCCGCTGTACGAATATGGCTATGGAAGAGTGCGACCTGCTGATTGTCGCGGGTGCGCGTTTTGATGACAGGGCAACAGGCAAGGTAGACAGTTTTTGCCCCGGTGCACGGGTTATCCATATTGATATCGACCCGAGCGAACTGGATAAAATTCGTAGTGCACATCTGGCTATTTCCGGAGATGTACGGGTTACGCTGGAGTCGCTTGAACCTATGGTCGCCGCTGAGGCACGCTCAGGCTGGCGTGAACGTATCGAGTTGCTGCGGACGGACTGGGGGCTGGAAATGCCTCATGCCGATGACCCGACCAGCCCGTACGGGATGATTTGTAAAGTGGCGGAACTGGTCGGGCCCGATGCCATTGTTACGACGGATGTAGGGCAGCATCAGATGCGTACAGCGCAAGCATATCCGTTCAGCAGGCCGCGTCAGTGGTTGACTTCCGGCGGATTGGGCACCATGGGATTTGGTCTGCCTGCTGCCATTGGTGCTGCCATTGCCTGCCCTGACAGGCCTGTTGTGTGCTTCACCGGTGACGGCAGCCTGCAGATGAACCTGCAGGAGCTGGCAACAGCCGTTGAGCAGCGTTGCAATATCAAAATCATTCTTGCCAACAACAATGCGCTGGGCCTTGTGCAGCAGTTGCAGAATCTTTTTTTTGAACAGCGGGTATTTGCAACAGACTATTCTGTAAAGATTGACTTTGTGCGTATTGCGGAAGGGTTCGGAATGCCGGCCATAGACCTCGGGCAGAGTAAAGACCCAATGGGAATGCTGAGTGCGGCATTGTCTACCTCTGGGCCGTGTCTGGTGCATGTCCCTGTGGCTGTTTCTGCAAACGTATTTCCAATAGTACCCCCCGGCGCCGCCAATACCGAAATGATAGGAGGAGACAAACATGACAGCACAAATGCAGCAGCCTGATACCATGCCGCCCCTTATTGCCTTGCGCCTGACTGTGCGAAACCATCCGGGTGTGATGTCTCACGTGTGCGGTCTGTTTGCCCGCCGCGCGTTCAACGTGGAAGGAATTTTATGTACCCCTGTAGGAGACGGCACAATCAGCCGGATATGGTTGATTGTCCATGAAGACAGCAGGCTGCAGCAGATGATCCGTCAGGCGGAGAAACTGCAGGATGTCCATGATGTTGCGCCGTTTCCCGCAGATGCTCAGGCCTTCGCCCGTCTGGAATCATGCGTGGCTGCATGGGAAACAGCGGACGAACTGTGTATAACGCCGACAGCTATGGCGGGGTAGCTTCTGCATGAAAGGGCCGGATAAAATCGGCCCTTTTATTTGGGAACGTCGAACGGACAGGCCGTATAAGGAAAGGGAAAGCAGCAAGGATAAATATAATATGCCGCCAATTGGCACGCTTAGTTACCTATGGTAGTTATTATGAGAATCTATGTATGGAATGCAAGGTAATTAAGTCTGTTAAATGTAACTGTTGAACATGGGCGGTAGTGCAGGTGGTTGATATTACAACCTTAGAAGAACGGTGTGATGACATATTTGCTTCAGGGTATTCTCGTTGCGAAATGAGTCCCGTACATTTGCCCGAAAAGGAGGTATTATATTTCGCTCCTCTCATGAGCCACACGGCGGATGCCTTGCTTTAGTGTCTGGGTAAGATGAATCTGATCTGTGAGGGGCCCTATGGGGGGGTATTGCGCCCGTTTTGTAAGTGACGAATTAAGAATTCTATGTCGTGACTGTTTTTCTTCTATCAGTGCGTTGGAGTTAAAAGACACCAAGGCGCTCCTTGTTGATGACAGAGAGGAGTTTACTATACAGCACCTGGCGCGCATGCAGCCGTTGGAGTCTGTGGTTGCAAGGCCCCGTGGCGACTGGTTGTTTGAATTATTGCAGGACGGGCGTATTTTTTCACATTTTCAGCCTATTGTGGAAGCAAAGAATCCGCAGAATGTTTTCGGGTATGAGTGTCTTGCCAGAGGCCGAACGCGTAGCGGGGAGATTTTATCTCCGAAGACAATGTTCAGTATAGCTAACGCTGCAGATATGCTTTTCCATCTCGAACGCTGCTGCCGTGTTGCAGCTATCCGTGGTGCCAAAGAACATGGGATTACCCAATCTTTATTTATCAATTTTAATCCCAATACGATTTACAGTCCCGAGTTTTGTCTGAAGGCAACCCTGCGGGCAATTGAGCAAGCCGAAATTAATCCGGCGTGTGTCGTTTTTGAAGTTATTGAAAGTGAGGAAGTCAAAGATGTAAGCCATATTTTGGAAGTTCTTGATTTTTATCGTGATCATGGCTTTCGTGTTGCCTTGGATGACCTTGGGGCTGGCTATTCTTCGCTCAGATTACTGAGCCTGCTTAAGCCGGATTTCATCAAGCTGGATATAGGGTTGGTCCAACATGTGGATGAAGATCCGTACCGAGCTGTAATTACCCAGAATATTTTGGAAATGGCCAGGAGGTTAGGGGTTCAGACTATTGCTGAAGGAGTGGAGACTGCGGGGGAATGGCATTGGCTGCGGGAGCATGAAGTAGATTTTGTGCAGGGTTTTCTTTTTGCACGTCCTACTGTTCCTCCTGTGCCTGTAGTAGTGCCCGTATAACTTAGGATTACAATTTCCGTCTGGAATGTTGAGGATGTCCCGGTGACGTTTTTACCCGCTTGTTGAAAATAAGCCCGCACCCTGTCCTGTTTTGTTTTAAAAAAAATCTTGCCATGTCTGTGCAGGACAAACATGGCAGGATGAAAAAAGCCGGACATTGTCCGGCTTTCGGGGGGATTTGGTTATCCGTTTTTCCGGCGCAGCCCCACCCAGAAGAGGGGCAGACCTGTTGCGATAAGGAGCAGCGAAGCAGGCTCTGCAGTTGCTACAGGGGGGACGTAGGCTGCAAAAGCGCTGGTAATGTACAGCTCCTCTCCTTTGCCTTCCAGTTCCTTCATGGCAAACAGGCCTTCAAAGGTGTACCCTTCAATGTCATACAGCGAAAGGTTCATCTCCGGCGCGTAGACAACGAAGTCTCTGGAGCCTGAGCCAAGGTTGGTTTCCACTGTTACGTTACCGTCCGAGACTATACCGGGTGATAATACCCAATCGTAATCGCCGCCGGAGTTGTCCAGTGCGCCGTCCTTTACATCGTCGAATACCCAGTTGGCTACAATGTTGCCCTGTGCATCACGAATGCGTACTTCGCCTATTACGTACAAGTCCTGATTGCTGTTGCCGGGTTCCGCCATGTCAAAAATGAACACGGGGATGTTGGCATCAGGTGCAAAGTTTGTATGCATGTAGTCAAGCAGCTGAGAAACATAAACAGGGCCGTTATCGCGGACTCCTGCGCCCCAGATACCTTCAAAGCTGTTGCTTGTGCCGCCGGAAACAGAAAGCATCGGGTCTTCAAAACCGTCAGGGTTTGAAGTGCCGGAGCTGTTTGTCATTACCACGATGTCAAGATTGCCGACACCTGCTCCGGTGTTGTCCTGATGACTAAAGCCGGGTAATCCGTAATATTCAAGAATAGCAGTAGAGTAAGAGTAAAAATCGTCATACTCACGTGCCCAGATGTTCGGATCAGGCAGTGGCGTTACTGCTGCCGAAGCAAAGGTGACAGAGCTGAGGATAACGCTGATAGCCGTTGCCATGTATCTGAAAAGAATAGTTTTCATTACATTCCCCCCGAGTGACGTATGCACTCTGTACTCTATATTGCAAAATACAGACCTCATTGAAATGCCCATGATCTGTGCGTATTGCAGTTTTTACGTATTGCAGGAAGTGTAAAGTGATGCGACATTAAACTGCATTGTCAGTCACTACACTTACTAATAAATCGTTTTGTAGAATTAGCAATGACTGTAATGGTTGTTTTGTAATATTATAATACGGAAGTCGATATAACGAAAAAGGCACCCGTTATAACGGGTGCCTTTTGTTATTGTAGTTGCAAGTTGTTAGTTGCTGTCAGGCGGGCTTTGTTGTTCCGCAGACTGCCGCATGGCATCCATTGTCTGCCAGCCGCCGCCCATGGATTTGTAAATACGGATGAGGCTGTCGACCACAGCGCCACGGCTTACAGCCAGCTGGTCTTCGTATGACAGCAGCGAGCGGCGGGCTTCGAGCACATCGCTAAAGTCCACAAGGCCGTTCAGGTATTTATCCTGCGCAAGGGCCAGAGCTTCGCGTGCTGCAAGGGTTGCCTGTTCCAGCGCATCACGTCTGTTCTGTTCTTTGGCGTAGTCTGTCATGGCAGACTGCGCTTCGGTCAGAGCGTTCAGAACAGTACGTTCGTAGCGGAACTTGTATTGTTCCTGAACTGCTTCCGCCACATCAATATTCCGGCGCAGAGCACCTGCGTGGAATATCGGCCAGCTGATGCCGGGGCCGAAGCTGTAAATCTGGCTTCCTGTTTCAAACAGGCTGCTCTGGGCAAACGATTCCAGCCCGATGGAGCCTAAAAGGCGGAATTTGGGATACAGTTCTGCTGTTGCTACACCCACTTCTGCCGTTTTTGCAGCCAGAGTACGTTCCGCCATGCGGATATCAGGCCTGTTGCGTAGTGCCTCTGCCGGAACGCCGACGGCAACGCTTACGGGCGGTACGGGAATGGGACGCCGTTCAGTAAGCTCTGCGTGCAGGGTGTCAGGCTGCTGGCCCAGCAACAGGGCCAGACGGTTGATGGAAGAATCAAGCCGCGCCTGCAATGTCGGGATTTCTGCACGGGTGCTTTCAAGGCTGTAGCGTGCCTGCTGTACGCCAAGGGCATCACTCAGGCCCGACTCATAACGCGACTCAACTATTTCGAATGTTTCTTTCTGTTCTTCAAGGTTGGCCTGCGCTACGGAAAGACGCGTCTGGTATGCGCGGACATCCGTATATGTAGAAGCGATTTCCGCCAGCATGCTGACGTAAACATCGCGCAGGTCGGCTTCGCTTGCTTCAAGGTCAGCCCCTGCTGCTTCGACGGCACGGCGGGTTCCACCGAAGATGTCAATTTCCCAGCCAGCGTCGAAGCCAGCCTGATACAAGTCACGCTCTTTGCCATCGAAGCCGGCATTTTTAGACTTTTTGCCGGTAGACAGATTGCCGGAAGCATCAAGCGAAGGGTAGAGGTCCGCTTCGCTGATACCAAGCCGTGCCCTTGCCGCGCGAACCCGCGCACGGGCTTCCTTCAGGTCAAGGTTGCCCGCTACGGCCCGCTCCATCAGACTGTCCAGTTGCGGGTCCTCAAGCACCTTCCACCATTCGGACAGTTCCATCGTGGCATTTTGCGTCTGTACAAGGCCGGACGCATCTTCAGTACGCCATTCGGGGGGGGATTGCAGGTCAGGCGCGGTGTAGTCCGGTCCGACGGCGCAGCCACCCAGCAGCAGCGCTGTTATTAAAGTCGATGCCAGTATTCCGCCTTTGCTGCGGGTGGCAGATGTAGACTTGTTAGAGGTCATTGTCGTTCCTAGATGCTCTGGTTAGGTGTGTGCGCGGTGCTTCTTCTGTTATGCACCCATTCCATTGTTCTGGTACGCATGCTTTCAAATGCTGCATACAACGGCGGGATGAAAAAAATACCCACCATTGTAGAAGCCACCATGCCGGCAAACACTGTGGTACCGATGGACTGACGGCTTGCTGCACCTGCACCACCGGCGATAACCATGGGGAACACGCCGAGGATAAACGAGAACGCCGTCATCAGCACTGCACGGAAACGGATACGTGCGCCGGATGTTGCTGCTTCCATAATAGACGCACCTTCAAGCCGTTTGTCACGCGAAAACTCAACCATAAGAATCGCGTTTTTCGCCGCCAGACCGACCAGCAGAACCAGACCGATTTGTGCGTAGATGCTAAGCGGCATCCCGCCGATCATAAGCCCTGCCAGTGCGCCGCAGGCGGCAAACAGGATGGAGAGCATAACCGGAATCGGTGTTGTCCAGCTTTCGTACTGGGCTACAAGGAAAAGATACCCGAAGAGCAGCGCAAGTGCGATCAGCACGCCCGCTTGTCCCTGAGTCTGCTTTTCCTGATAGCTCTGTCCGGACCATTCATATGTATAGCCCTGAGGCAGATTCTTTTGTGCCAGTTCTTCAAACAGGTCCATAGCCTGACCGGAACTGAATCCGGGAACAGGAATCGCCATGATCTGCGCAGAAGGGAACTGGTTGTATCTTGCATAGCTCTGAGGGCCCAGAATAGACTCGACAGTTGCGATGCTGCCAAGCGGAACCATGCGGCCGTCGTTGCTGAGAACATGCAGCCGGCGGATATCTTCAAGCGCGTCGCGGTAGTTTGCCTCGGCCTGAATGTTTACCTGAAACGCACGGCCCAGCATGTTGAAGTCGTTAACATAACGCGAACCAAGCTGGGTTTGCAATGTTGCAAAGACGTTGCTTACCGCTACGCCCATGGTCTCGGCTTTTACACGGTCCAGCTTTATGTAAGCCTGTGGTACGTTGGCGGAGTATGAGCTGAATGCCGCCATGATGCGGGGGTCGCTGTTGGCTGCAATGAGCATGGCACGGACAGCCGCGCCGAGTTCCTGCGGGCTCTGGCCTTGTGTTGCCAGAATGCGGAAGTCAATACCGCCGGCCATGCCCAGCCCCGGAATTGGCGGGGGCAGCATGACGCGGGTGTTGGCGTAAGGGATGGAGTTAAACACCACATTCATTTTTGCCTGCAGGGAAGCAGCGTGCAGCGAAGAATCGCTACGGTCTTCCCACGGCTGCAATCGTGCAATGGCAAGGGCGGAGTTGGGGTTGCTGCCGCTCATGAAACTGAAGCCGTTGATGCCTACAACTTCTTTTACGCCTTCTGTTTCCTGCAGAATCTTGCTGATCTGGCTTACAACCCGTCCCGTTCTGGGCATGGCGGCAGCATCGGGCAGCTGGATGTCTACAAAGAATGCCCCCTGATCTTCATCAGGAACAAAGCTGCTGTTGATTTTGTCCATCATAAAGAACGTGGCAATGCCTACCAGTGCAAACAGAACGCCGGAGACCAGCATTTTGCGGATAAGCCACGCGGCACCGCCTACAAAGCGGTTACGGCACTTGTCCAGCAGTACGTTGAACATGCCAAGAGGGCCATGTTCGTGCATTTTTACCGGACGCAGCAGAATGGCGCACAGCGCAGGGCTGAGCGTAAGCGCGTTGATGGATGAAAATGCAACCGCGGTGGAAATGGTAACAGCGAATTGACGGTAAATGCTACCCGTAATGCCCGAAACAAAGCCGATGGGTACGAATACAGCCAGCAGAACCAGCGTGGTGGCAATAACCGGACCGGTAACCTGCCCCATGGCCTTGATGGTGGCTTCCGGTGCGGGGAGTTTTTCTTCTTCCATAATACGCTGGACGTTTTCCACCACGACGATGGCGTCGTCCACGACAACCCCGATAGCCAGAATAAGAGCAAACAGCGTAAAGGTGTTTGCACTGTAGCCCATCGCCATAAGTACCGAGAATGTACCCAGAAGGGATACAGGAATGGTCAACGTGGGAATGAGGGTCGCCCTGAAATCCTGCAGGAAGATATAGGTAACAGCCATAACCAGCGCGAAGGTAATGAACAGCGTAAGAACGATTTCCGAAAGCGCGGCACGCACGTAGTCTGTGGTGTCGTACATCAGGTTCCATTCCACATCGTCGGGGAAGAATTTGGACAGTCGTTCTAGTTCCTTATTCAGCCCTTCGATGGTGTCCAGCGCGTTGGCTGTAGGGCTCTGGTATACGCCCAGCGCGATGGAGGGCTGCCCGTTAAACGTTGCTTCGGAGCTGTACGACTTGGCGCCCAACTCAACACGCGCTACGTCTTTAAGACGCAGAACACCGCCCGACTCGTTACTGCGGATAACGATGTTACGGAATTCTTTTTCTGTCGTCAGTCTGCCTTTGGCGCGGACCGTGAATGTAAGCTGCTGCGTGTCTGCAGAAGGAGCTGCACCCACGCTGCCCGCTGCTGCCTGAATGTTCTGCGAGCTGATGGCGCGCACTACATCATCAGGGCTTACGTTAAGGGCCGCCATGCGGTCAGGGTCAAGCCATACACGCATGCTGTAGTCTTTGGCACCGAACACGGTAACGTCGCTGACGCCGTTGACGCGGGTAAGTGCATCTTTGATGTTGATGCTTACGTAGTTGCTCAGAAAGAGTGAGTCGTGCGACCCTTTGGGCGATGTAAAGGTATATACCGCCAGCATGTCAGAAGACTTTGTGCGGATTGACACGCCCTGCTGCTTTACTTCTGCTGGCAGCACTGGTTCGGCCAGAGCGACACGGTTCTGTACGTTAACCTGCGCGATGTCGGGATCGACGCCTGAGCCAAAAGTAACCGTAAGAGAGTAGTTACCGCTGTTATCGCTGCTGGAAGACATATATTCCATGCCTTCAACGCCGTTAACCTGCGATTCGATAGGTGCAGCTACCGTATCGGCCAGCACCTGTGCGCTGGCGCCGGGGTACCGTGCCGAGACAACAATTTCAGGCGGCGTGATCTGGGGGTACTGGGCGATGGGAATGCCCATCAGCGCCACCAGACCGGCTATGCTGATAACCAGCGATATAACCATCGCCAGTCTTGGACGATTAACAAAAAGCTTAGCAAGCATTCGTTACTCCTGACCGATGGTGGCGTCGAACTTGGGCTCGACAGGTTGACCGACACGGGCCTTTTGCAGACCGTAGACAATGATGGTTTCTCCGCCATCCAGTCCTTTTTCAACAATCCAGCTGGAGCCCATGGTTTCGGCTGTCACGATGCGGCGAATGGAAACTATGTTGTCCTCTCCCACCAGCAGTACGTAACGGCCTTCCTTATCTTCCTGTACGGCCGCCTGAGGCACGACAGGACGGGGCTTGGCTTTGGCTTCACTCAGCTCAACAGTGACATAGGCACCGGGTAGAAGCAGCTGTTTGGGGTTGTCGAATTCTGCACGGATGGCAATGGTTCCGGTCTGCGGGTCAATTTCGTTATCAACAAACGAAATACGCCCCTTCGCCTGATATTCTGAACCGTCAGAAAGCAGAAGGCGGGGTACAACAGCATCCGATACTTTAATCTCGCCAGTGGGGAGAGACGAAATATGACGGGACATCTTCAAATAGTCCTGTTCGTTCAGCGAAAAGACCACACGGATGGGGTCCACCTGAACAATGCGGGCAAGCTGGCCTGTGGCAGGGGTAACAAGGTTGCCGCGGGTTACCTGCACCTTACCTATACGACCGTGAATGGGGGCGCTGATGGTTGTGTACCCAAGGTTCAGTTTAGACTGCTCCAGTGCAGCCAGAGCTTCCTGTAACTGGGCCTTGGCCTGCAGTTCATCACTGACCGCTGCATCCATATCAGCCGCGGCAACACCGCTTTTGCGGGTGGAACGCAGCCGCTGGAGATACTTCCGGGCTCTTTCAAGCGATGCCCTTGCCTTGTCAACGGCTGCAGCGTCAGCGTTTACGCGTGCGCGATATGCTGTCTGCTCAATGGTGAACAGCAGGTCGCCCGCGTTTACCATGCCGCCTTCGGTTGCGTTAACCGTTTCAAGATATCCTTCGACACGGGGCTGTAGGTCTACTGTCTGGATGGCTTCAACTCTGCCTACATAGTCTGTAGCCGGGTTGGCATCCTTTATCAGCACCTTTTCCACTGTTACGGCAGGGGCAGGCCCTTTTGCTTCGGCAGGGGAAGCTGCGTGGGCAAAGGTTGCCATTACCATGGCAAGCAGAAACACCGAAGCGCAGAGCATGGTGCTGGATGCATGAAAGCAGGGGCGGGCTACGGCCGCTTGGATTTTGTGACTATGGGTGGTCGTTTGCATGTGCTTTCCAGTTTTTTACGTTGTGATTGTTATCTTTTTTATTTGTTCAATGACAAACTGGTGATGAGAATATCAACAGCTTCAGACCATGCACGCATACGCTCTGGTCCGATGGTTTCCGAAATTTCAGCCAACTTTTCGTCAAGCAGCTGGTCGGAAGCCATCAGGTAGCTCTGCAGCGAGGTTGAAAGCGAAATCCGGATTGCCCGTCTGTCCTGTGTACAGTTTCTACGCTCAAGAATACCCTTGCGTACAAGCATATTAACCATTGTCGATGCGGACGAAGGAGAAACTTCGGCTTGTTCTGCAAGCTCTTTCAGCAACATTCCGGGGCGGCCTTCTTCTGTATGCTCGCGTATGATCATTACCATACGTATCTGCTTTTGGGTAAGATTGCTGACGGGGTCATTGCCCAGCCGCCGTGAAAGTTCGCGGGTGCTGTAATCACCCAGCAAAGCGGCAGATTTGAAATGTCGCTTCCATATAGGGTTGCGTCGTTGATTATCCATGGGCGTACTCCTGCAAAAAATAGTTTGGAAGGCCGAAATATGTCTGTAGAGAAATAATGTCAATAATATTATTTCGACATGAATGTATGTTTATTTTGCATGAAATGTAATAGGTTATTCTGGCTGCACTTTTTTTGAAAAAAAAAGCGGGCCTTCCGGCCCGCTTTTTAATGCGTTTTTGTTTTTTTACTAGCTGCGGCTTCTGCGGTAGCCGGCAAATCCCAGCAAACCGAACCCGAGGCCCAGCAGCAGCATGGTTGAAGGCTCAGGAGTTGCCACGATGCGGATGTTGGTCAAACGCTCGTTGAGTTGCCCTTCGTTAGTTACCCAGCCTACAGCATTCGCTGCGAGCAAGGGGTCAACACCGTCATTGATCAGGACCTGCTGGTAAGCAGGGCTGATGGTGTCAAAGTTACCTTCAAACGATACGGTGTACCACTGGTTGCCGATTTTGAAGTCTTCAACCATCGCTTCGGGGTTCAACAGTACGAAGACGTCGTTAGGAGTCGCGGAGCTGTTCAGGGTTTCATAGAAAGCAAACTCAAGAACAGTTGAGAACGCGGGGAACGTCGGGTAACCCACAGGGGTAAGAGTCAACGTTGCGCGAACCTTGCCGCTGACAACCTGAATGCTGTCGGAGTTGATGGTCTGGTTGTCATGGAACAGGGTCATACCGTCTTCAGTGGGGCCGTTAGTTGTCATCGTGCCTGTGCCGGCAGTGATGAACAACGAACTCATGTTGGCATCGGGAATCGCGGCGCCTAACGTGGTGCCGTTCGTTCCGTCATATACATCACCCCAGGAAAGCTTATGGTAACCGTCCTGAGTGCCACCGGGCATGGGGAAACCCCAGTTCAGACTCACCGGATCTGAGCCTGTGATACCTGTCGCCGGTGCGAGAACAGTGCCTGTTGTACCGACAGTGGTATCCCATTCAACAAAAGCCCCGTCAACTGTGTAGTCAAAGCTGGGTATAATGGCTGCCGAGGCGCTAAAGGCCATGGTAGCCACCAGAATCAGTGCTGCACCTAACATTGTGGTAATACGGGTTTTCATAGTGCTACCCTCCTCGACATTTGCCTGTGTTTATAAATTTTTAATTGAAGTCTAATCTTCGAGAATTGTAATGCATTCGCTGTGCCAATAAAAAAAAAGCTATAAGTACGGTGTGTAAGCGTTGTTATGTCGATAGGATTACCCATGGGCATGTTAAAGAACTCGACACTAAAGGCCGTGCAAGCATGCTGTCTGACAAGTTGAAGAGCTCTGTATGTGTTTTTGTGCTGTTTTTATTGAGTTATTTTTTGTCTGTAGTGAAATTCAGATCTCCTGTAATGGATTTCGACACCGCTGCTGTTAACCTGAGCCCGCGTATTCGATTATAAAAAAACTATAATTCGTAGAAGACTACAAATAACTTTGAAGGAAAAGTGACTTTAAGGTTGCCAAAAAAAGACAAGCTGACATATGTTCAGAGCATGAACATATGTCGGTGTTTGTATGCGAGCTGTAAGCAGTGAAGAAAATGAAGTAACTGCAGTCTGGAAAAAATGATGGGTAATGCATACATGCCGCAGTAACTTGGCTGTCAGATACAGCTAGGGGTACAGTATGATTATGCAAAAGTATGCTTTTGTGCTTTTTTGTTCAGCTCTTACTGCTGCTGATGTGATTTTAGTCCCTGACCGGTTATGACCGGAACGGGGCTTTTTTGTTTTCCGGAATATAGCTGAGGGCATTGAGGGGCAGGCGTATTAAAAAGGCGGGTTTGATTGTGACAGACCATACCAACGAAGAGCGCGAACTGCTAAGCCGTATAGCGTGGGCGTATCATGCCAACGGCATGACGCAGGCGGAAGTTGCAGACTGGCTGGGCGTAAGCCGTGCTCGAATTGTCAGACTTCTGCAGGTCTGCCGCGATCAGGGGTATGTGCAGATCATCGTTAATACGGACAGGGCAGTCTGCCATGAAATGGAACGCCAGCTGGAAACTGTATTCGGACTGAGACGCGCCATCGTTATTCCTGCACCTGCCAACCCCAAACACCTGAACTACAATCTGGGGCAGGCTGCCTCGCACTATCTTTCTACTGCATTGCGCGACGGGAATTCGCTGGGTTTAGGCTGGGGAACCACCGTTGCTGCTGCGGCTTCCTCTGCTCCGGCTGATTCGGCAGACGGGTTAACCGTAGTTTCCATGTACGGCGGGTTGCCGTACAGCATCATCGTAAATCCTTATGAAATTGTGACTACGTTTTCACGCAGGTTAAAAGCCTCCCAGACATATTATATTGCCGCTCCCATGTTTGCTCCCAGCCCTGAATCATGCAGGCTGCTTAAGTCTCAGGAGCTTTTCCGCTCTGTGTATGCACGTGCCATTCAGGTAGATATTGCATTGGTCGGACTTGGAGAACTGGCGGTGAATGCAACCAACATCGTGCTGGGCGCAATAACCCGGCTGGAATTCAAATCGCTGGTGGATGCAGGTGCTGTCGGAGAGGTTTTCGGCGCTTTTGTGGATGCGGAAGGCAAACCTGTGACGCATCCGAAAAATGAATGTTTTATGGGGCCGACACTGGATGAAGTCCGCACAATTCCTTTGCGGATAGCGGCTGCAGGGGGGCCCAGCAAGACAGCTATTATCAGAGCTGCACTTCTGGGCGGATTTGCTGATGTACTTGTTACGGATGAAACAACGGCCGGAACGTTGCTCGCGGCTGAAACCGGAGGTGAAATATGAACAGGGAAACGTTGCTGAGCCGCCTGAAGGCGGACAAAGAGTATGATCTTCTGGTTGTAGGGGGCGGAGCAACAGGGTGCGGCGTCGCAGTGGATGCGGCGACACGGGGACTTGACGTGGCACTGGTGGAGCGGGCTGACTATGCATCAGGTACCAGCAGCAAAAGTACCAAACTGGTGCACGGCGGGGTGCGTTACCTTGAGAAAGCGGTGCTCAAGTTGGATAAAGAGCAGTTTGACCTTGTACGGGAAGGCTTGAAAGAACGCGGCCAGCTGCTGAAAAACGCACCGCATCTGGCCCATCCTCTGAAGCTGATCACCCCCGTGCATACCGTGCGTGAAGCAGGGTACATGTACGCCGGACTTGTTATGTACGATTTGCTTGCAGGCAAGCTGGGACTTGGGCGTAGTAAGCTGGTAAGCCGTAAAAAAGCGCAGCAGCTCTTTCCCACGTTGAATCTGGACGGGTACAAAGCAGCCGTCATTTATTATGATGGACAGTTTAATGATGCCCGCATGGCAGTTACGCTTGCCCGTACTGCCAACGAACACGGTGCAACCTGCCTTAACCATGTGGAAGTGACAGGGCTGGTACGCACTCAGGGAAAAGTCCGCGGTGCTCACGTGCGGGACAACCTGACCGGTGAAGAATGGACCATCCGGGCAAAAGGCGTTGTAAATGCCACAGGCCCCATGGCCGACACTTTGCGGCACATGGACGATCCGCAGCTTCCTGATATTCTGAAAGTCAGCTCCGGCATTCATATTATGCTGGACGCAAAATTCACCCCTCCTGATCTTTCTTTAATGATCCCGAGTACAGAAGACGGACGTGTGCTGTTTATGATTCCGTGGATGGGACATGTGGTGTTTGGCACTACTGATGAACCTGCCACGCCTGATCATGACCCCGTACCGGCAGAACAGGATATCGAATATCTGCTTAAGTACGCAGCGAAATATTTAAACCGTCCGGTAATGCGCAGTGATGTTCTCTCCGTCTGGAGCGGGCTGCGCCCGCTGGTTTTTGCTTCGGGCAAGTCCAGCACTCAGGAACTGGCAAGAACCCATGTTCTGGATGTTTCACCGGCAGGAGTGCTTACCATCACCGGTGGTAAATGGACCAGCTATCGCCGTATGGCTGAAGATACAGTGGACAGAGCGGATTCGTTATTCGGGTTCAATCTGCGTCGCCCGTGCGTGACTGATACGTTGAAAGTTCTGGGTTCACGAGGGTTTGTTCCCGGAGCGCATACAGAGATGGCACGCGAGTACGGCATATCAGAGGAGCTTGCGGAATCCCTGCACAAAACCTACGGCGATGAAGCTGCAAAGGTAGTGCAGGTGGCCCGCGAAACAGGATTGACAGAGCCTTTGCACCCCGAACATGCATATATCGGGGCAGAAGTTGTCTATCAGGCCCGTTATGAGATGGCATCCCGTGTCAGCGATGTACTTGTGCGACGCTTGCCGCTGGGATTGGTCAATCTTGCCCATGCCATTGAAGCTGCCCCCGTTGTGGCGGAAATCATGGGGAATGAACTGTGCTGGGAACCGGCCCGATGCAAGGAGGAGACAGAGGCCGCCACGGCAATGCTGCAGCGTTGGCTTAAACCTGACAGCAATAAGGGTAACAACGGGGAGTGAAGCGATAGGCCCAGTAACAGCGGTGTGATTACCGCGTAACGGTATGCAAGGAAGAGGAGGAAGCATGAAGGAGCTTTCACTTGGAAAAGAACTCATCTCTGAGTTCATGGGCACTATGGTACTTATTCTGTTCGGTACCGGTACAGTTGCAATGACGGTGCTCTTCGGCGAAGGGCTGGGCATTACCTGGACAAACATAACCATCGGCTGGGGTCTTGCAGTTCTTCTGGGCGTAATGGCGGGCCTGCCCTCCGGCGCTCACATCAACCCTGCGGTCACGTTCGGCCTTGCTGTGACCGGCCGCTTCCCTTGGCGCAAAGTTATTCCGTTCAGCCTTGCGCAGACTGCCGGTGCTTTTGTGGGCGCGGCAATTGTATTCATTGATTTTAAAGCCAAATGGCTGATGGTTGACCCTAACCTTGCCAGCACGGCAGGTATCTTCTGCACATTCCCGGCTATTCCGGATACCTTCCTGCCCGGCTTTATTGACCAGATTATCGGCACCGCCATTCTGTTGTTTGGCATTCTGGCTGCCGGTGACTTTGCAGCAAAAAACAATGTAGGCTGGACTGTGCCTTTCATCGTTGCTCTGCTTGTTACCGTTATCGGTATGGCACTGGGCGCTATGAACGGATATGCCATCAACCCCGCCCGTGACTTCGGACCGCGTATGTTTGCTCTGGTCTCCGGCTTTACACAGGGTAACCTGATGGATCTGTCGATTGTCCTTACACCTATCCTTGGCCCGCTTGTCGGCGGTGCCGTTGGTGCACTGGTTTACGACATGACCACTGGTGCTGTACACAAGGCTCAGGAATAACAACATCTAACCCCCGTTTGGAGGTCAATTATGAGCAAGTATATTCTGGCACTCGATCAGGGTACTACCAGTTCCCGCGCGATTTTGTTTACCCGCGAAGGGGATATCAAACAGATTGCCCAGAAAGAGTTCACTCAGATTTACCCCCAGCCCGGCTGGGTAGAGCATAATGCCAACGAAATATTCGATACGCAGTCGTGGGTTATGACTGATTGCCTGCAGCGTGCCGGTGTTAACGCCAGCGATGTAGCTGCCATCGGCATTACCAACCAGCGCGAAACCACTGTTGTATGGGATAAAAAGAGCGGCGCCCCCATCCATAACGCCATCGTATGGCAGGATCGTCGTACTGCTGGCATCTGCGATGATATGAAAAAACGCGGCCTTGCAGATACCATCCGCGAAAAAACCGGTCTGGTTATCGATGCCTACTTCTCCGGCACCAAGGTGAAGTGGATTCTGGACAATGTGCCCGGTGCACGCGAAAAGGCCGAGCGCGGTGAGCTGTGCTTCGGTACTATCGACACATGGGTTATCTGGAACCTGACCAAAGGCAAAGAGTTTGTCACTGACGAATCCAACGCCAGCCGGACAATGCTCTTTAACATCCACAAAGGCGACTGGGATGAAGAGCTGCTGAAGATTCTGGATGTGCCGCGTTCCATGCTGCCCCGTGTGGCCGGTTCTTCCGAAGTTGTCGGCGAGACGCATCCCGAGTTTCTCGGCAAGGCTCTGCCCATCGCCGGTATCGCCGGTGACCAGCAGGCCGCGACCTTCGGTAACGCCTGCCTTGCGGAAGGCATGGCAAAGAACACCTACGGTACCGGCTGCTTTATGCTGCTGAATACCGGAACGCAGGCCCACATCAGCAAAAACAACCTGCTGACCACCACCGGATGGAATACCCCCGGCGGACGTTATTACTGCCTTGAAGGCAGCGTATTCATTGCCGGTGCTGTTGTGCAGTGGTTGCGTGACGGCCTTGGCATTATCCAGAGTGCGCCTGAAGTTGAACAGCTGGCCCTGAGCGTGCCGGATAACGGCGGCGTGGTACTGGTTCCCGCATTTGCCGGTCTTGGTGCTCCGCACTGGGACCAGTATGCGCGTGGCACTATGGTGGGCGTGACCCGTGGCACAACCAAGGCGCACATCGCCCGTGCCGCTCTGGAATCCATTGCCCTGCAGACTCTTGATATTATGGATTGCATGCAGAAAGACGCCGGAATCAGCCTTGCTGCCCTGCGTGCTGACGGCGGTGCAACCCGTAACAACCTGCTGATGCAGTTCCAGGCTGACGTGTTAGGCGTACCTGTCGAACGTCCGAAAGTGACGGAAACCACAGCACTGGGTGCGGCCTACCTTGCCGGTCTTGCTGTCGGCTTCTGGAAGAGCGAAGAGGAAATCACTGCCATGTGGCAGTTGGACCGTCGTTTCGAGCCGAATATGAAGGCCGACGTACGCGAAAAACTGGTTTACAACTGGAAGCGCGCTGTTGAGCGTGCCAAGCAGTGGTCTGAAGACTAAACGAACGCATTGAACAAACTAAGGGCGCTCCGGTACCGGAGCGCCCTTTTTTGCGGGGAAAAGTCAGAAAAAGCTGGTCGGGGCGATAGTGCATTCTTTTTTGATAATTGAAGGATACTGTTGCCTGCCGGAATAGGTTAGCCGGATAGCATCGGGTGCAATGCGGCAAGGCGTAGCTATTCAGCCATCCCCTGCCAGTTGCAATCTGCCCGCCATGATTCGTCTGTTACAACATATCAGTCTCAACACAGGCTCTGTATTTGAAGCCTGCATGCAGTTTGGTAAAGGGCGTCAGTTGCCAACGGCCCTTTTTGTTATTCGTTGCGCAGGTACGGCGCCGGACGTTTGCCGAGGGCACTAACCGTTCCTGCCAGCCCGAAGAGAAGCGCAAACATCGCTCCGGCAACTATGGTCGCTATAATTGCTACAGGCTGAATACTGAAAGGCAGCTTCATCAGCAGGCTGACAGCAGCCCATGCGGCTACTGTTCCTGTAAAAGCGCTGAAGATGCCTGTGGCAAGGCCGGAAGCCAGAAACTCTGTAATCAGCGCAAGCATGATGTCTTTACGTGTTGCTCCGCACACTTTGTAGATGACGGCGTCATATATACGCTGGTTTCTGTCTGCCATTATGGCACCGGCAAGCACCATAAGGCCTGTTGCCAGCAGGACGGCTGCCATAGCGCGAAACACTATGCCCATCCGCTCCATGAGACCGCGTACATCAGCCAGAATTTCGCGCATACTGAACACGGTGACATTCGGATAGTCCGAAGTGACATTGCGGTACAGGCGATCCATATTTTCACCTTTGCCGTAAGCGGTTACGACCCATGTGACCGGTGCATTATCCAGCAGGCCGGGAGCAAAAAGCACCGCAAACTGCAGCTGGAATGTCATCCAGTCCACTTTGCGTATGTTGGCAATGGTTGCCTTGATTTCCCGCCCGAGAATGTTGAACGTCAGCGTGTCGCCCACCGTTACGCCAAAGCCTTTGGCAAGGTCTGCCGTCAATGAGATAATGGGCGGGCCGGAGTAGTTTTCCGGCCACCATTCCCCTGCTGTGATTTCGGTTTCCTGCGGTTGTGCTGCGGCCTGACTTAACCCTCTGTCTCCGCGCACGGCCCAGCGGACGTCAGGGGAGATCTCGGCGTCGGCAACAGGTACTCCGGCGATGCGTACTATACGACCGCGGACCATGGGGCCTTGTTCCATGCGGGTTGTGCCGTACTGTTCGCCAAGGGCTGTAAATTGCGGCCGTTGGTCGGGAAGCACATTGATAAAGAAAAATGCAGGGGCGTCACGGGACAGATCGCGTTGCAGAGTGGCGCTCAGGTTCTGCTCAATCTGTGCAATGGCAACCAATGCTGTAAGGCCCAGCCCCAATGCAAACACCAGATGCACAGTCGGCGCACCGGGCCGGTGAATGGATGAAAGCCCGAGCCGCAGGCTGGGATGCCCCATGGCGGGCAGTTTTTTTGTTACAACCTGCAAGCCCCACGCGACTATTCTGAATACTCCGGTACAAAGGATGGTCAGCCCTACAAATCCCCACGCCATACGTTTGTCCGGTGTAAACAGAAACACAAGTCCTGTCAGCACGCCGAATGCGGCAAGCAACAGGAGCCTGCCTTTGGCCGTCATGGATGTTTCAGCGTTTGCAACATACCCGCGAAAGAGTACTGCAGGAGAGACGCCTCCGGCCTGCAACAGCGGACGCAGAGAGAATGCCGTAATGATGGCAAAGCCCAGCAGCGCGGCCCGCAGCAGCGCCTTGAGGTGAATGCCGGTATCAAGCGGAACGGGCAGCAGTGTGCCCAGCAGCCCGCTTGCAGCGTAAGGCACCAGTGTACCCGCTATGCATCCGGCAACTATTCCGGCTGTGCCGATAAGCAGAATCTGGATGTAGTATGTCCAGATTACTGTGGATACTCCGCCGCCCACGCATTTCATGGTAGCCATATTCTGTACTCTGCTGGCCAGATAGCCGCGTACGGCTTCCGCTATTCCCAGCCCGCCTATAAGCAGTGCAGCAAGGCCGATGAGCATCAGGTCCATATCAAGCCTGTCCAGAATGGAACGTATGCGCGGTGCCGCGCGGGTGTATGGCTCCACACGCCAGCCGTGGTCGTCAAATTTTGTACGGGCTTCCTGCGTAAAATCTCCAACTTGCGTTTCTGTTGCCGGTCTTCCGGTCACAGTGTCCAACCGTATGCGCATGCGGCTGTGCAGCAGGCTGCCGGGTAAAATAAGGCCTGTCTTATGCAGCGACTGAAGCGACATGATGATTCGCGGACCAAATGTAACACCCTGAAATGCTCTGTCCGGTTCACGGATGAGAGCTGCTTTGACGATGAATTGCTGCGTACCGATGCGCAGGATTTCACCAACATTGATTCCTAAGCGCGTGAGCAGCAGTTCGTCTGCGATTACAGCGGGTAGGGTTGCAGGCGTGGAGGAATACTTTGATGTTTTGTCCTCAGGTACAGTTGGTTTTTGCGGGCGTTCGCTTTCTTTGTCGTTTTTTAAGATTTTACTGTCGGCACCGGACAAAAGGTGACTCAGCGGAGTTGCGGCAGAGAGCTCCGGACGCAATTCTACGCTGCCGTATAACGGATATGCATGGTCCACGCCTTTTACAGAAACCAGTGCTGATTCACCGTTTTCAGCGCGGGCAATGCCGCGCAGAGTGATAGTATGGCTTGTGGTGCCGTATTGCTGCAGCCACGCCACTTCATCGGCTGACGGTTGCGGCGTCGCCAGCTGGATGGCGGCATCACCGCCCATTAATACACGGGCATCACGGGATATAGCGGATCTTGCGGATTCTGAAATGGAGCCCACAGCAGCAATGGCAAATACGCCCAGAAAAAGACACAGCAAAAATACGGTAAACCGACGTTTTCCGGAACGTAGCTCGCGGGTAGCCAGAGTAAGAGCGAGGTGCATATCTTTGAGTGTCATGGTCAGGCTCCGGTGTGTTAGTGCATTGCACTTATGTGCGTGTCAGTTTTTTTGCCGGTTCAGAAGTATTGGCGGGAAGCGACGGCAACATCATTTTGCAGAAAATTGCCCTGTTATTTTCTGCAAGCTATGTGGGCAAGCTTATCGATAGCTGTGCAATCAGTGCGAGCCCGCCGTGTCTAGTCAGCATGCACTGAAGCTATGTGACAAAGTTGTCGACTTACCTTTGTAGAATGGGCAGTCTGTTGGCTGTTATTGTACGTTTGCATCTGTAAGTAGCGCTATCCTGTTGGTATAGTGGAACAGCATTTCGCGAGGCATTTTTTCAGGTGCATCCAGTAAGGAGGCACTGCAGTCCGTTGATGCTTTCAGCTATAAAGCAGGCTGTTGCGGTAATACTGCAGTAACTTTATCCTGACCGGAGGAGGCTGCATCAGGCAGCAAAATGCCGTCTTCCATGCGGACCTGTCGCGAGCACTGCGCCGCCAGCCCTTTATCGTGTGTTATCAGCACCAGCGTTGTGTCCAGTTTCTGCTGCAGGTGAAACAGATGGTCTACCACACGTTTGCCTGTTTCTGAATCAAGGTTACCTGTGGGTTCGTCTGCCAGAATTACACGGGGCTCGCCAGCAAAGGCGCGGGCTAAAGCGACTCGTTGCTGTTCTCCGCCGGAAAGCTGTGCCGGATAGTGTGCGGCACGTGATTCCAGCCCTACGGCTGCCAATGCCTGCATGGCACGTTCCCGTGCACCGTGAACATGTCCGAATTCCAGCGGCAGCGCAGTGTTTTCCAGTGCGGTCATGGTGGGCACAAGGTGAAATGACTGAAAGACAATGCCCAGATTGATTCGCCGGAAGCGGGCCAGAGCATCTTCATTCATGTCTGAAAGGGTATGACCTGCAACGCGGACAATGCCGGAAGTGGGTTTTTCCAGCCCTGCCATAATCATGAGCGTGGTGGTTTTACCGGAACCGGAAGGCCCGACTACAGCCAGAGTTTCGCCCTGTTCTACCTGCAGATTAACACCGCGCAGAATGTTGACCTCGCCGGACCCGCCCATTAATGTCAGATATATGTCAGAAAGCTCAATCATGAGGTTATTCATGCTTAATATCCTTGTTCAAAAAGTGTGCACCGTTACAATGCGTGTCTGCGGACATTGCGCTTCTGCCGGTGCGTTTTTTATCGTTCTGGCTGGTTTACTGCTCGCCTTGCCGGTTGCCGCTGTCGCATCGGCCGGTACGTATGATGGTAATCAGTCTGCACCTGCTGGCAATGAAGCAGCGCATGATAGTGAAACTATAATCCATATTCTGGCGTTAGGCGACAGTCTGACTGCCGGTTACGGATTGGAAGAGGCAGATAGTTATCCAGCTGTGTTGCAGCGCAAGCTTACCGAATCCGGCTGGCCGGTAAAGGTGGTTAATGCCGGCGTATCGGGCGACACCTCCGCTGGCGGTCTGGCGCGGGTAGGCTGGGCTTTGGGGGCTGTGCCGGAGGGTAAGGTTGACCTTGTCATTGTCGGGCTGGGGGCAAACGATGCTTTGCGCGGGTTGCCGCCGCAGGCCCTGAGGAAAAATCTTGCAGGGATAGTGGAACAATGCCTTAGTCATGGTGCTCGTGTACTGCTGGTCGGGATGCAGGCTCCGCGTAATATGGGGGCCGATTATGCGCAGCAGTTTGATGCCGTGTATCCTGATCTGGCAGATAAGTATAATATTGCACTGTATCCGTTTTTGCTGGAAGGCGTTGCTCTTGATCCTGATATGAATCTGAAGGATGGTATGCATCCTAACGCAGAAGGCGTTAAGGAAATCGTAAAGCGATTGTCGCCCGCTGTTGTAAAAGAACTGGAGAAGTTGTGAGAATGTGCGCTTGTTCTGTATAAAGTTTCTTTGCATGAAGATACTACTACAGGTAAATGCAAAGTGAATGTATTGTGTAGTAATAAAAAAAGGCGGCCTGAGCCGCCTTTTTAATGTTCTCTTATATTCTACCACAGAGTGCAGATGTAGAAAGAAGAAGCAAAAACACTACCGTACATTACTGAGAAACCAATTGCATACTTGCGCATTTGAATGATCCTTTTTCCCTTGCGGGTTAGAGGTTCGAAAAAAATAAAGCGATTATGTACTAAAGAAAGAAGCATATGCACATTCTCTTGTACATAATCGCAATATACACCCTACGTGGCTCTAAGCCTAACAGGCATGAGCTTTAATGCAATGTTTGTATTATTAGTGTTTCAAAATGTTTTATATTCAATGTGGCATACTGGATTGTGTGTTTTTAAAAATATTAATTGTTGAATAAGCGAAGAATAACATTTTCAGGCTGTTAATGTAATGCCCCATGCCTCGGGGTACGTTTCGGCACAGCGGTAATACATTCGTCAAATCGCATCGTATGCATGATACCTGTGTGAAAAAAGATTGCATGTGTGCACGGGCTGCACCTTTCACCGTATTAGTGTGCGGGAGCGGGCGCAACGTTAGGTGCTGACATTTTGTGGCACCCTGTCAGTGGCTGTGCAGGATTGGCCCGCGTTGGCGGCACTCTGGCAAAATCTGACGGCTTGAACGTTGCAATCAGTGAGAGGAAAGGGCTGATGTGATCAGGCCACGGGGAGTGATGTGCCTTTTCTTGGCGGGGGAGTTACAGGTAACCGGATTATGAAGCGGGTCCAGTTGCCTTGCGAAGAGTACACTTCCATAGCTCCCTGATGCTGTTCCGTAATGATGAAGTACGAAACCGACAGGCCAAGGCCAGTGCCTTTGCCTACGTCTTTTGTCGTATAGAACGGTTCAAAAATTCTTTTGCGTGTTGTCTCGGTAATGCCGGGGCCGTTGTCTTCTATCTCTAGAATAACCTGCCCGTCTGATGTATGCATTCGTATGGTGAACTGCGGGTGCTTGTCGGTGTATATCTTTTCCGACATGGCTTCTGCCCCGTTTTTCAGCAGGTTCAGTAGTACCTGTTGAATTTCATTCCCTTCGCAGTGAACCATAGGGATAGCATCGGCATAGTCTTTTATGATCTCTATTTTTTTAAAGTCATATTCCTTGTGGAGGTTGTAATCGTTTGCTGCCAGCTCCAGTGCTTTTTCCATGATTTCTTTCATGTCATAGTTGGCGAAACGTTTATCGCTTTTGCGGCTGAAGCTGAGCATGTTGCTGACAATGGATGCAGCCCTGTTGCCGGATGCAATGATGCCTTCGATCATGCGGGGAACGCCGCGCAATTCCATATAGCGCCGGATGGATTCAAGGTCTGCGTTGCTGACTTGCGCCGCTTCAATATTACTGCGCATATCCGCAAAAAGCCTTTTACGCAGGTTCTGGGCATACCCCAGGATGGCAGCAAGGGGGTTATTTATCTCATGTGCCATGCCTGCCGCTAATCCGCTGACAGAAGACATCTTTTCGCTCTGGACAAGCAACTCTTCCAGCTGCACATGCTCGGTTATATCATCAACCAGTATGACCGCCCCGTGAATCCCTGCGCCTGTCAGCGGGAACATTGTCAGGCTCTCGTGGCGTTTTTCTCCGTCCACAATATGACTCAGCAAATGGTTTGAGCTGGGGGCGTCTGTGTTATGCGAACGGTAGATGCGGTCCACCTCTGCTGCAATTCTGGGGAACACGGCTGAAAGCGGACGTCCGCTTGCGTTTTCTTTCGAAATGCCGGTGACGTTTTCTGCCTGCATGTTCCACTGGATGACATTGCCCTGCAGATCGATGGCAATAAGGACAGAGGGCATTGAGTCCACAATGTTGCGCATAAGCAGCCGTGACTGTCTGAGCTGATGCACCGTGTCTTCGAGAAACGTCCCCAATGTGTTAAATTCCGTCACAGGCCCGTGGACATACGCTGCATCATGCTTTCCGTCACGGATTTTTTCCGCGTAGGCCAGCAGGCGCCGGAGTGCCGGATAGGTGGCGCACCGGATAAATATGAATGCGTAGACCAGAAATACTGCAAAGAAAAAAAGCAGACCGGCAATGGTGGCCATATACGTTTGCCTGATGCCGGTAAGCGTTGCGGCTTTGGTGCCTAAGGCCATCACCAGCGGCGTATCTCTGTCAAGAATGCGCAGCGGGATATACCCGATAGCCAGCCCGTTGCTGGCGTTATCAAGAATGATGGTCCGATAGCCGGAAGCTGCGGGAAGGTTGGCTTCAAGAATGCCGAGCAGCAGTGGGTCATCGTTTTTTACCGCTGCCCCCATGAGCTGACCGCCACTGAAGAATGCTACCGCCTCTGAATGGGTATGATCGTTTATGGCGCTGAGCAAAGAAAGGTTGTCATTCAGAACGGTAGCCCCGACGAGACACCCGAGGATTTTTCCTGAAACAGGAGACACTATTTGTTCTGTAGCCAGTAGCAGGGTCTGCCCGTTAAGGGTGTAAATGCTGCGCTCAAAGCTTATTCCGGGTCCCGGCTTGTTTATAAAGGTCTTTTCGGGGATGTCGTAAAATGGAGAGCCATTGTCGGTAAAAATTTTACCATCCGGCAAGGTGACAAGCAAAATGTCCAACGTATTGCCTTCCATGTTTACTTGTATTTCGTTCAGACTATCTTGAACGGCTTCCCTGTCCAGTCGCCCGAGGCTTTTGATCAAAGCCTGATTCCGGCCATTGGTGGCAAGAAGCTGGCTTATGCGTTCAAGTTCTGCAGAAAAAAGAGCGCTGACAATAAGGTGCCGTTGCTCAAAGCGTTGACTGAGCTCTGTATTTAAAAGAGATACCGATTTTGAATATGTCCACCATAAAAGTAAGGTTGTAAAAAGCAGCAAAGGGATAGCCAGCGGCAGTCCGAGAAGTGCAAAAAGTCGGTAGCTTTTGCGGGGAGCTTCCATGTGTGTCTCTGGTTACTGCAGGTTTTTTGAATAGCGAAAAGCCTTGCTTTTTAACTCGTTAAGTCGGGCTTCGCTTACGCCTTTGCGGATCAGGGTAAAATCACCGGAATAGATACGCGGAATTTCGTCATTGCGGCCTTCCAGGTCAAGACGAATGGCTTCTGCCATGGCAACGCCGTTGTCGTCGTTCATCCGCATTACGGTTACGTCCAGTTTGCCTTTCTGGATGGCTTCCAGTTCGGGGCTGCCGCCTCCCCATCCGTTGATTACAACTTTACCAATCATGTTTGTCTGTTGCAGCGCTTCTATAGCCCCAAGCGCAACATCAGTGGCACATGTATACAGTACGTCTACTTTTTGAGTCGATAAAATGTCCAGCGTTGCATGCTTTGCTTTGTTTTTGCTGCCATCTGTATAATAGGAACTTTGTTTTATCCACTGTGGCGGCAGGAGCCTTTCAAATGAATCCCCACGCATTGTGCTTATGTATCCTTTTGAAAAGTATAAGAGAGCATAGCTTGCGCCGGATGGGTATTGCAGTTTGAAGTGCTCAGCCAGCATTCTGGTTCCCTTCACATGGTCAAAGCCGACATAAAGAAAGGGCTGCTGTCCTTCCCAGGCGCGAAGGGGAGTCGTAATATTCTGCATAATGACTTTCGGGCGTTTTTTAGACAACAGGCGCTCTACAAGACGACGGTGCCGCCCTACGTCCAGCGTGAAGACTATGTAATCAGGATCACTGGCGAGGGCTTCGCGTATCTGAGCTTCCTGTAGGCGGATGTCCATGCTCGGGCGCGTAAAGAAATTGAGCATTTCATAGTCCACACCTATTTCGTCCATTCTTCCCTGAAACGATGCCACACTGCGACGCCAGTAGTCTGAAGCCTGTATTCCCGGATAAATGAATGCGATGCGCACCTTGGGCATCTGTCTGCCCAATGGCAACCCCGCAGCACGTACCCTTGTCTGAAAGCGCAGCATCGTGCGCCGTTGGGCGGGATGCTTATTCTGATATTCTTCCACCGTGTAGTAATCTGCCGGCGTCAGGTCTGCGGCAGAAAGCCCTTCGGGTACGCAGAGTGCGCTCATCAGCAGAGTTATGATTAACGCAACCAGATATATGTCGGAGCATAAGGGAGTATTCTGAGTTTGCCGGCAGCCAGCGCGGACAGGTTGTACTGTGCTGTTTTTGATCTTACCGGCAGGTGTGCAGGCGGTGTTATTGTATTGTTGGGTGTTGGTTATGCAAATTTCCGGCATGGCTTCTGCTCGCTTTGGGGCAATTTCAAGACTCATTATTGTATCAGGCTGACAGTATCTGGTCGAGCCTGCCGCGTTGCTGCTGACGGAGGAAAGCCTGTACGCATTCTGGCTGTGTTTGTGTTCATCTGCCGAATGAACATTGCAAGTGGTGATAGCTGTATGGCGTATCATAGCGGTAAATCTGTTGTTTTCGCGTATCTTGCTTTCTCAGATGAGTAGTGTTGTTGTATTATTGGTGCAGCATGAACCACTTGTATGCCTTGTAGTGGTATGTATGCGTTTTTAAAGGAATATAGTCTGACTATATAATAAGTCTATGCGGGGAGCCAGGCTGTCGCAATGATAGTTAGGAAATGTTTCAGATGCTGTGAGGCGGCGATGGAAATAATCGATGGGCAGTATCTGGCTCTTGCTGCATAGGCGGGATGTTTCTTGCTTTGAAGCCGTCAATTGCTTTGCCGTCAGCGGGTGTTGATATTTCTTAGTTAGTCGCTACTTCATTTGTGCATCTATAAAGATCACGATTATGTGGCTCGCCTTGTACCGTTGATAACAGCGGCGTGAATATTGAGACGAATGTTGTGATGTCATGTTTTATGCTCATGATAACAGCTTAAATGGCGTGTACATTATTTGTTGTCGATGTATACATGTCGTGTAGTTTTTTGCATAAAAGTTGAAATATTTATCATGCATATTTTGTTTTTGCGCGCAGTGTGTTTTGTGTGATTTTTAATAGAAATATTGTATTTTATATAAGTTGTAATTTTTGATGTTAAGAAGATGTTGTTATATCTAGATTTTTTGATTTTACAAAGTGCATTTCGACATGAATTGCCATTGAATTGTGATAGGTACAAGGGAATTCATTAGCGATGTGTGGTATGCATATGAGTATTGAAACGCGCGGTCTAAAGTGAATGCTGTGTAATTTTGCTATAGAAATTTGAACACGGAATATTGTGATATATAGCGGGCTTTTTAGTATGAGTATTGACTCAATTTTTCTTTATGTGCATTTATAAGCACAATAAAGGGAGGTTGAAATGAAACGGCTGATTCTGACATGTCTGCTTGTGCTGTGTTTGCCTGTGCTGAGCTTTGGTGCGGATTGCAAAGCTATTTACGGAAAAGGCTCTACAACACTGGTGCTTGCAACCGGCAGCCCCGGCGAACTTGGTTTGCTGGGCGAACTTGCGGATGCATTTAATGCAGAGCACGACACAACCCTGTGCTGGGTGAAAGCCGGTTCGGGTAAATCTTTGAATCTGCTTAAAGCAGGCAAAGTCGACCTTGTAATGGTGCATGCGCCTGCGGCGGAAAAGCAGGCTGTAAAAGATGGTTGGGCTGCCAAGCGTGCCCTGATCGGTTCCAATGAGTTTTATGTTGTAGGCCCTGTTAATGATCCTGCCGGAATTGCATCTGCCGCTACCGTTGCAGAAGCATATTCACGCATTGCAGAGAAGCAGGCGTTGTTTTTTTCACGCGGAGATAACTCCGGTACTCATAAGAAAGAACTGGCTATCTGGAAAAATACAGGCGTAACTCCCGAAGGCAGCTGGTATCAGGTCACTAATGATTTTATGCAGGCTACCCTGCTGAAAGCAGACAGTGAGAGCGGATACTTTATGACGGACTCCTCTACATGGGTTGCGACCAAGGCTAAAGTCAAAAATCTTAAAATACTGTTTAAAGGCGACGTATTTTTAGTGAATACGTACCACGCGTTGTTGGGGAGTAACGGACATAATGCCGAACTGAGCGCGAAGTTTATTGATTTTCTGATAAGCGAAAAAGGCCAGAGTCTGTTCGCGGACTATGGAAAGAATCTGTATGGTGAAGGCATGTACAATGATGCGGCCTATGCCAAAAAGTATGACCACTAGTAGTCTTTCATAGTATCAGAAAAGCTGCTGCCACGTTGAATGTAAGGGCCGGACACTCTGCTGTCCGGCTCTTTTTGTATGCGGAAAACTCCCGCCTAGCGGGGGGCCGCATACAAAAAAAGCGTAGCAAGGTAGCTTGCGCTTATGGTGTGTCTTTATAGATTGCGTGCAATAAGCATAATGGCGCTTAATGCAGAAAGTATAAACACAATATGACGGGTATATCCCCCATCGCAAAAAGCAGCGGCTTTGCGTGAGGCAAAGAATCCAAGCGCTACAGCGGGGCTTAGCGTAAGTGCCAACATAGCCTCGCGTATTCCTATCTTGCCAACGAATACCAGTGCGATCTGAGCCATGATTATGGAAATAAAGCCTACGAAAGCGAGTGTACCGCGTAGTCTCGGGCCGGGTTCATGCTGCAGGGCGATGGCAAGGGGAGGCAGCCCTACGCCGCTGACCGTACCCATAAATCCGCCCACGATACCGGCAGAAAAAAGCGTTCCGCTGTTGCTGGGAATGCGCATGCCGAATGCGCTCATGCCGACAGCTGCCAGAATAAGGCCCGCAAGCAGGAACGCCGTCTTACGTTGGGGCAGTATGCTGATAACCGACGCCGCAATGACAGTGCCGATCAGATAGCCACCGATGGTGCGCTTTACGCTGGGCATACTGACATCGTTGCGGCCTTTGTATGCCATCAGCGCAGTAATAATGCTGACCAGCATTACAACAGGGCCGGGAAGGAATACCGGATCAATAAGAATGAGCAGTGGCCCGATGAGAAGGGCAAGGCCGAAGCCCGCCACCGCCTGCGCAAATGCGCCACAAAAAACAATGACAAATGCGAGCACAAGGCTCTGCAGGGGAAGACCAAGTTCAAACATAGTAGTGAGTGTGTCGGAGTGTGTTAAAGTGTGGATTGGTGTGCCGTGTGTGCAGGTGCTAGCGTTACTTCTGCGTTCTGTCAACGGGGTGCGGTAAAAAACAGCCAGTACTCTGATTTCGGATATACACAAGGATATACCGTCTGCATTTGGTTTGCTGCACGTTTATGCCCACTTATCAGATAGAGATTTGTGGTTGCGGCCTGCTGCTGAGCAGTGCTTCTGCTGCAAACAATGTCTGCGCCTCCCGGCAGGTAGGTGTGCTTTGGTTGTATTGGTAATTATACAGCGAATTATGTGTATCAGCCGCAATGAGAAATTGCGCTGCGGTTTGTGCCGGTGCCGAAGCCTATGCCAATGATTACAGCAAAATTGAACCATGTTAGCAAGGCTGCGCAAGTCACTGCGGGCTGTTGCCTGCCGCTGTTGTCGTGGCTGATGAAGCGTGTTGTCACCATACTGGAACAAGTGGAAAACAGCTGCCCGTCACAATTCCCTGTTTTGTTATCCTTTCCTCTCTCGGCGGTTGTGCCATGCCATAATCGCCTTGCATCTGTGACTTGTGCCTTTGCCGTGCTGCTTGTTTATTGGCGTGGATTGTTGTTTTTTATGATTGTAATGATATCATGTTTTGTCTGTTTGAATAGTCTGTTGCATGCTGCGGTGTTACTGTATGTGTAGACAATGCTATTGACGTGGGTTGACGTTATACTGGCGCGGGATGTACCTTGCCGTCCACTGTGAAGGGGATGGTGCAGGTGAGCGGGCTTGTACCTGAACACGCATAGCGGAAATGACGTTCTGGCTGTGACGGAGCCACAACGCCTCCGGTCCCTTGCGGGCCTTTTTCGTAATGCTTGCCGATCTGGCACCGACTGCTGCTGCGCCGGACTATTACCGGTTGCAGCCGTATGTAGGCGGGGCGGGCATGTGCCTATTCGTACCTTTTTCCCCTTGTATATTCACAATCTATTGCATGCAGGTTTCAGCGTCTGGTTTGTGCGGGCTGCTGTTCTCTGCTGTGCGCCATGCTTTGTGGCGTATCAAACAAGGGGTGTATGATGCTTGATTCAAAACATACGGGCGCAGCCTGTATTGTGGCGGGTACCGCCATTGGTGCGGGTATGCTCGGCCTGCCTATGGTTATCGGTCCGCTGGGCTTTATTCCCGGAACGCTGCTGATGGTGGCAGTGTGGGCTATGGCTCTTTTTTCTGCTTTGCTGTTGCTCGAAGTAAACCTGAAGGTTGGTGCCGGTAAGAATTTTAACAGCATGGCGCGTGAAGTGCTGGGGCGCGGCGGACAGATTGTTGCTACCGGCAGTATGGCTTTTCTGCTGTACGCGTTGCTTGTTGCTTACCTTACAGGGGTAGGCGGACTTGTTGCCCGTACCGGTGCCGCGGCGGGGATGGCTGTATCGCAGCAATCCGGTACAATTCTTTTTGCCTTGCTTGGCGGAGTTGTTGTGCTTGTAGGCACTGCTCTGGTCGTGCGGGTGAACAAAGTGCTTTTTTACAGCATGCTTGCTGCAATGGTAGTCGCCTTCGGCAGTCTGGTGCCTTCAGTCGAAGTGCCTAACCTGACCGTGGCTGAAACCAAAGGCTCTCTGGTGCTCGCCTGTCTGCCTGTGCTGTTTACATCTTTTGGTTTTCATACCGGCATCCCCAGCATTGTCCGCTTTCTGCAAAGTGACGCCCGCAAGCTGCGCAAGGTCATTCTGGTAGGCACTGCGCTTCCGGTTGTCTGCTATCTACTGTGGCTTATAGTGTCGCTGGGCGGACTGTCTGTTGCTCAGATCGCCAGAATGGGTGGAAATGTTGATACGCTGGTGTCTGCACTTGCCGGTGATTCCGCGTGGCTTGGCACTGTGCTTTCCATCTTTGCCGCACTGGCCCTTTTTGACCTGCTTGCAGAAACGTTCAGTCTTTCTGATTCCACCTTGCATCGCGCCATTACAGCTGTGCTTGTTTTTGCACCGCCGTTAACGGCAGCACTGCTTTCTCCCGGTCGTTTTATTCAGGCTCTTGCCCATGCGGGCGCGGCTCTGACCATTCTGGCAGTATTTTTGCCGTGTGCCATGGCTTGGAAGCTGCGCAGAGAAGAGTCCGGCGTTTCGTACCAGGTGCGTGGCGGTACACCCGCACTGGTGGCAACATCGCTTTTCGGGCTTGTGATTGTGACAGCCAGTTATCTGTAAAAAAAAGCCAAGTTGAGTAGAGGCGCTTGCGGGGGTACCCGTAAGCGCCTTTTTTCTATTATATCTCTGGATGGTATACTCTGCCTCCCGTATGGCACTTTTTGGTGCGTACTTGACGATTGAGTGCCGCAATATAATATTGCTGTAACACTTGAAATAGGCTGCTAAAGGCAGCAGATGTTGTTGTTAGTGCGGTAACAGCGGCAGTTTTTACATTGTCATTTCATACAGGAGACAAATTCATGACAAGGCTCACAGAAGAATTGCAGGCACTGCAACAGGCTGCAAAAGAACGCATTCCGGCAGATGCATTATCAGTTATGGGGGATGAAACAGCAAAGCTTAAGGCCTCGGGCATTGAAGGGCAGGCACTGAAAGCTGGTGCCGCTGCCCCTGATTTTGTGCTGCAAAACCATATCGGCCAGTCGCGTACCCTTTCGGGATTACTGGCAGAAGGTCCTGTTGTGCTCAGTTTTTACCGCGGTGGCTGGTGACCTTACTGCAATCTGGAGCTGGTAGCTCTGCAACGTTCACTGTCCCGTATCGAAGAACTGGGTGCCCGCCTTGTGGCTGTCTCTCCTGAACAGCCTGATAATTCACTGAATACCATTGAAAAAAACAACTTGTCGTTTGACGTGCTTTTTGATCAGGGCAACAAGGTTGCTGATTCGTTCGGCCTTTCGTTTGTTCTGGCAGAAGCGCTACGGCCTATCTATAAAAAGTTTGGTATTGATGTGGAGGGCTCAAATGGTGACGGTACGTTTACGCTGCCTGTACCTGCCACATATGTTATAGATAAGGACGGGGTTATAGCCTACGCATTTGCTGATGCTGATTATACAAAACGCCTTGACCCTGAAGAGGTTATCGCTGCGCTGGAAAAGCTGACGCAAGCGTAACTTTGTAAGCTGACGATACTTTGTGACCGGAGCAACTTCTTAAGGATGTTGCTCCGGTTTTTGTTTTGTCCTGATTGAATGATTTTTACTGAAATAGCCTTTTCAGCATGCTATCTTCGTAAAGCTGGTATTTGATGGTGCCATACAAAGGGCTGCTTACCTAATAGGCTGACTATACCGTTGTTCATGGGGCAAGCTGCGATGAAGTGAAAACCATAGCGGAAGATAACGCACGTAAAAGCTTGCATCTGCGCAGTACAGTTGGCGGGTGAACTGCTTCCGACAAAAAGCATAACGGTATCTCACTGTGCGAAAGCCAAGGAGGAGAATATGAAAAAGTTTGTTTTAGTGCTGGCGATTTTTTTGATGACCACTGCTGCGTATGCTCAGCCTTGGAATGTCGATACCGATCATTCTGCCGCACACTTTAGTATCGAACATATGATGATAGCCAAAGTACGCGGGGCGTTTCATGACCTGCAGGGAACAGTAACCTTTAATGACGGAAAGCCTGTTGCCATTGATGTGGTTATTGCGGTGGGCAGCCTTACGACCGGAGTTGAAAAAAGGGATGAGCACCTTGAAAGTGCAGACTTTTTTGATGAAAAGGCATTTCCGGTGATGCGTTTTGTCAGTACCTCCGTGTCTCCGGCAGGCTATGATTATTATGCAGAGGGTGAACTGACCATTAAAGGCGTGACAAAAGTTGTCACGTTTGCTCTGTCCGGGCTTGATACTGGAATCGTAGACCCGTGGGGCAATACCCGCCGTGGCGGCAAGGCTACGCTGAGCATAGACAGGCGTGATTTTGATATTTCGTGGAATGCTCCGCTAGGAAATAGCGGCTTGCTGGTAGGCAACGAAGTGGAGATTGTTGTTGATTTTGAAGTTATCAGCCCTGCGGCAAGCAAATAGTTTTTTTGTGCTGGCGGTTAGCTGCCACTGGTTCCGTTATATAAGTATAACAGCAGGTTGCTGGTTCGCAGGCAGATGTTCTGTATTTATACGCTCCCGGGAGAATATCCCTCGGGAGCGTATTTTGTTTGTACCAGAAATTTGTAAAGCCAAGCGTAATCCGGTGCGTGTAATTAATTTTGTTATGTGACAAAAAATGTAAGCTGCTGAATTGTAAAAGATGAAAGTGTATATTTCACAGTCATGCTCATGTTGTTAATATCATTACAATTGATGTGGAAGGATTATTGGTATGTGCTCTTTTATAGTGCTGCTGTTTTGTGTTTGTATATGTTATTGCGTATTTTTGTGTAAATTTTATCTTGCATGTTGGTATATACTTACTGTTAATAGCAAGCAGCACATGCGCTGAAGATAGTATGGGATTGTAGTGGGCAATGGTGTTGCTGCAAGTTGAAGTGCAAAACTTGTAAATTGCTATAACGTGTTATAGAAAATTGTATAATGCGGGGGAGACGCATGTTTAAAAATCTCAGGCTTATCTGGAAAATTATGATCATTCTGGTTGTGGCTGTGCCGGCTATGCTGGGGCTTACTTTGTATATGACCAATGCTTTTACGGTGCATATGGAAGAGTCTGCCAAAGTGCAAAGTCTGGAAATGGCAAACCGTTATGCCAATAAAATTGATGCGGATATGAGCCTTGCCATGATTTCGGCACGTTCGTTTGCGCGACTGACAGAGACGATGATGGGGCATGCTGATCGTCCTTCGCGTGAGGCGCTTCGTGAAAGCATGGAAAATTTTTTACAGGATAATAAAAATCTGCTGGGAATTTTTGCCACGTTTGAGCCGAACGTGTTTGACGGTATGGACGCTGAGTATGCTGGCGCTCAATACCACAACAAAGACGGTCGGTTTGCTCCGTGGGTGCACTATGAAGGCAATAAAATAGAAACCATACCCAGCGTTGGCTATGATGTGGATAATGCAGACGGTGCCTGGTACCACCTGCCGCGCAAGACGGGCAAAGAAATCATCATGGAACCCTGGGCATATGAAATTGCCGGTAAAAACGTGATGATGGTTGATATGGTTGTACCGATGAGAAAGAACGGGCGCTTCATGGGCGTTGTCGGCATTGATTACCCCATGGGTACCATTGATGAATTTGTGCGGGAGATAACCGTTTTTGACTCCGGTTATGGTTTTTTGCTGTCGGCAACGGGGACATTTTTAGCGTATCCTGACCAGAAGCTGGTGGAAGAGACCGCAAGTATTTTTGATCTGCCTTCAACCACACAGGAAATGAGCGATGGCATTAAACGTGTCATGCAAGGTGAAGAGTTTTCCACTGTCATTGAATACAAAGGCGAATCCCGCCTTGTAACTTGTGTGCCGCTGTTTATCGGCAGGGCTGATAAGCCTTATATTTTCGGCCTCAGCATTCCCATGAGCGAAGTTCTGGCTGCTGCCAATCAGATGCGGACCAACGCACTGCTTATCGGGTCTGCGGCATCTGTTTTGCTGCTGCTGGTTATCCTGCTTATTTCACGGGCCATTGTACGCCCCATTCAGGAAACAGTAAGTGCTGTAGAAGGTATTGCTTCCGGCAATCTGGCCGTACGCTTGCCGGCTGATTCATGCGACGAAGTCGGACGCATGCAGACCGCAGTGAATAACATGGCCGAAGAACTGAAACGAAATATCGACGAAATCAAGAAGCAGCAGCAGGCAGCCGAAGAAAAAACCCGTATGGCAGAAATTGCCACTGAAGAAGCGGAAGAAGCGCGCAAGCAGGCTGAAAATGCCAAGCGTGAAGGCATGCTTATGGCGGCAAACAGGCTGGAGGCGATTGTCTCGCACCTTTCGAGTGCATCAGAAGAGATTTCTGCCCAGTCCAACGAGATACGCCACGGGTCCGAGATTCAGCGTGACCGCATAGCCTCAACTGCCACAGCAATGGAAGAGATGAACGCGACAGTTCTGGAAGTTGCCAGAAATGCGGCAGAAACTGCGGAACAGGTTAACGATTCGCGTTCAACTGCACTTGAAGGTGCAGAAGTTGTTCATCAATCCGTGGAAGCCATGACTGCTATCAAGCGGAATGCCGATGACCTGAACAGCAATATGAACAAGCTGGGTGAGCAGGCTCAGTCAATCGGTGCGATTATGACCGTTATTGAAGATATTGCCGATCAGACCAACCTGCTGGCGCTTAATGCTGCCATCGAAGCCGCACGGGCAGGTGATGCCGGCCGCGGGTTTGCTGTAGTAGCAGACGAGGTGCGCAAGCTTGCAGAAAAAACCATGGGGGCCACCAAAGAGGTGGGCCAGTCCATTAAGGCCATCCAGCAAGCCGCAAAGCAGAACATTGCAGCGATGGACTCTACTGTGGAGCGCATTGATGCTGCGACCAAGCTTTCCACCCGTTCCGGAGAAACGCTGCAAAGCATTGTTGCAGGTGTTGAGCAGTCTGCCGACAGAGTGCAGAGCATAGCAACTGCTGCGGAACAGCAGTCCGCAACGTCTGAAGAAATCAACAGTGCCATTGAAGAAGTAAACCAGATTACACTGGATACGGCACAGGCCGTCAGCGAAGCTGCACAGGCTGCGGAAGAGTTGGCACGGCAGGCGCAGGAACTGCGCATGATTATCGAAGAGATGAAAAATCAGGGCTAGTTTGCCCGATCCATACCGTACGAAACGGCCTTGCTGTAATAGCAGGGCCGTTTTTAAATTTTATACTGAGTTGAGTACGATAGTTAAAGGTGTGGCTGGCGGCGTGCGAACCCCTTGTAGCAAAGTGACTTTTGCCTTCAGCTTTTGAAAAAACGCCTTGGAGAGAGGCCTGCACGTCTCTTAGAGAAGTGAGGTGCCGAGCCGTGGCGTTCGTCGATTTGTGTCTGAGGGTTGTCTGTATCAACAAAAGGGGTACACCTTTTCTGGCCTTCCCCCATAAAACTTTTACAAAAGAACAATGACGTAACCACCCTAAGCCAATTCTCTTATGAGTTACCCTTTACTTCTTTCTCATGTAGGAGAGCGTGTAAGTTTTTTCACTCATGTATTGCTCCACGCTCATTTCCCGATAGGGGGAGATAACAACTTGGTCAATTGTAATATTGTTTTCATTTAGTAAGCTATCTACAATGTTTCGTAGAGGCGTGTGGTCGAAAAAGGCATGATTGCAGTACTTGCTGAAATCGAAATCAGCCCAATAGGCATGTTCTTCGGCTGTTTCACTCAAGATGATAAAGCTGTAATTATAGAAAACGTAGCCTTTAACAGCAAGTGTTTCCCCTTGCTTGTCCTTAAGAGCATGGTGGCGACTATCGAACAGAGGAAACCCATATTGAGGGTTGCTAGTGTAAGAGTAGCCGATTGATTCTGTATTATTTGCAAATACAGAACCTTTTTGAGCTTTGACATCGCTCTCTATGAGCATATAAAGTTGTACTCCCAAGTCTTCGGGGGTGAAATTTCCTTCCGCATTGTTGGGTAGGCTGTCGGGAACTATTACCGAGGGCAAATATACTCGCGTAACGTAAGGCCGCTCCTTGTCGTCAAATTTGGGCAGTTTCAGACCATAGACCTTAGGGTCGTTTTGCAGCTCATCAAAAGAAATGGAGTAGAAATCTTCTTTTTTGCCCGAGAGCTCAGTCTCCTCCATTACCTCCGACAGGGGAGTGGCATACTCGATGATGTCGCTGCAATATATGTTGTAAAAATGGCCTCCGCCGTGGCATTTTATCACCTTTCTATCTTTGTAGAGGGTAAGTGCGTTTGTGGGGCCTGCAGTTGCAGGTGGCGACAGGGTAAAAATGGAAAGCAGCATCATCCCGTCGTCATGCCTTACATAGAGGCTGTCTTTATATTTTTTTAGTAGATCCTCGTCTTCGATCCAAAACTTTTGGTCTTCGCGGGTTATCATAAGTGCAAAATCGCCTGAATTGAAATTTACATCGGCAAGAAAAGGTTTCTCCTCAGAACAGCCGTATAAAAAAATAGTTAGGAAAGAGAATATACAGATGAAGGATGTTTTGTGTTTTGTCATGTCTCTCTGTTTTTACACCGAAAATAATGTGCTCAGTAGTATGGCAAGAGTGGGAATAGGTGGTGGTGTTGCATAAGTCGTATGAATTATATACCCGAAAGATGTATAAACAAATCCTGAATATTGCATTTTGATAGACCAAAACTATACTTTTCGCCAGTTCTTCGTCACATTCAACTCTTTCTGCCGGCAAACCAACAAAAAGCTGCACAAGCAAGCGAAGCTACGGCATAAGTCGCAGGCAAGTGCTGATAGGGCATCTCCTTATACAGGAGCGTGACCATAATAAGTGCGGGTATAAAAATTGCGGATATCAGCCTCGCCCAGACCTCCATGTTGTTGTCATGATTTTTCTATTGTTGTTTTGTTCCACTGTTAGCCTAAAGCTTCTTGTGAACTCCCCCCAGCTTCACTGGAACTCCTGAGCCTTGAAAAAAGAGACCCTAGGAGAAAGCGATGAACGACAAGCGGTACACTGACCAGTTCAAAATTTAAGCAGTTAAACGGATCATCGAGAACGGTTATACTGTTCAGGAAGTTGCCAACCGGTCCGTATCTCCCGCATGCAATCCAGTTCCACACCTCCAGCTTCCAGCAGTTCAGACCAGCGGGAAAACCACCATTCAGATTTGATAGCAGCGTCGTTATAAACAATAATGCCATAGAATAAATCGGTGCCGTCGAATCCGGCAACGTACCAATGTGTGTGGTCTGGTTGAAAAAGGCAGCCACAACTGGCGGCTGACTGATGGCGATAAAAGTGACTCACCTGAACTAGGTGAATCAGGGTGCATGTTAGGTGGACAGAGAAAATAAGTTTTAAAATACCAGAGCGTGATGTTTTGCAGCCTGCTGTAATGGCAGGGCCGTTTTTATGTGCTCTGGCAGGGCGGGCTGTGAGACCATGTAATTTCAGCAGAACATGCCGATGCAGCACTTGATCTGCGGGATGTGCAACATGACCTGAAAGAACGGGTAGGCGCTTGTCACGACTCATTATTTATGATGGAAGAACCGGTTCACGGCTCTTGTATTGTTGATGATGTGTTCCGGAGGTTTTTTTATGAGCGATATCGAAGTTCAGTCCATACGTGCCTTGAACTATGCACGGAATGTGATTGCGCAAAGCCGTGTTGTCGAGCTTTGGCAGGATGCAGGTGCAATCGTGCATCAGGTAGGCTCTGTGCGTACGGGGCTGCTTTTGCATAATCGTGACATTGACTTTCATATCTATTCAGATGTGGTGGATGTGGAGAACAGCTTTGCAGTGGTAGGAAGGCTTGCCGCAAATCCGCGTATCACCCGTGTGGAATTTAGAAACAATCTGAATACGGATGAAAAATGTGTGGAGTGGCATGCGTGGTATCAGGATGATGAAGGTAAAGAGTGGCAGATAGATATGATTCATATCCGCAACGATTCACCATTTGCGGGATACTTTGAAAATGTGGCAGAGCGCATCAGCGGCGCTCTTACGCCGGAAACACGCAAGGCTATCCTTATTATTAAAGATGCGTTGTACAATGTTCGCAAGGTGCAGAGCATTGCCGTTTATCGGGCTGTGCTTGAAGGGGGAGTAAGGACTCCGGCAGAATTTGATGCATGGTGTCAGTCGAATCCGGCAGATGGCATTATCGAGTGGATGCCATAATCCTGCTACCATGAACCGACAGCCTTTTAAGGCGGTCTTATGCGTACCCCATGTGTGCGCTGGTTAGTGCTGATAATAGCACCGTCGTCCGTATTCTTTCTACAGCACAAGTAAGGCGTCGGGCCTTCAGGTTTGAAGGGGCTGATCACCGATTACTCCAAGGTTGCCATCCCTTCTTCCATTGGATCAGCTAGTCCTGTTGACTACGTATGGATAGCATCAGCGGGGTTTCGTTGCCATCATTGACGCTTGATGGCGGATGCCCTTCGCATAGCGTGTTTGTCTGATTTTTCGTTAGGTTGTTAAGCTAACAGTTTTTTTAGCGGCGTCGTTACTGTAACGGTGTCGCTTTTTTATATATTCAACCGGCTCTTGGTGATTAGGTTGAGGGAGAGGGAAACGCTGACAGGTGTGGAATCTTGTAGTATGTATTACTATGATAAATTGGCATGATACTGTTGTTTTGTCACACAGGAGACACACTTATGGAATGTAAGCTACTGCAAGAAGAAGAGGCTACAGGAGATGTTGCGCTGCTGTATAATGAAATACACGCAGCTTTCGGTATGGTTCCGAACTTTTTTAAAGCACAAGCAGCTGTTGATCCGGCCTGGGCACGCTTGAACTGGGAGCGCGCACGGCAAATTATGTTTGCCTCCGGCGCCTTGGATCGCAAGACGAAAGAATTAGTCGCCATGGTTGTTTCCATGATGAATAACTGCCAATACTGTCATATGGCGCATAAAACATCTGCTATGATGGCTGGTGCGACTGATGCGGAGCTGGCAGAGGTGGTAAAAATTATGGAGCTGTTCCAGAGCTTCACAGCGATAGCTTCCTCTCTGGAAGTGCCGTGCGACATTATGCCCGCCATGGCTAAGAAGCAGGCGTAACGATAGCGGAAACGAAGTAGCCCCTCCGGATAAGTGCTTATCCGGAGGGGCTTTACTCGTTTGTAATCAGTGCCCTTGTCTGCTTGCCTTGATGTGCCGTTGTATCAGCAACAGGCTGCAAAGACCTGCGAACAGCAGGAATATGGTGGAGGGCTCGGGCGTGGGAGTCGGGCCTGATGCCGGAATGCCCATCTGCGCCCTGTCCCAGTTTATGTACCAGTCAAGGTCTGTAAAGGTGACTTGCGTAAAACTTTCTTCCGGGGAAACTACTCCCCAGAAGTGACGGTCCCCGTCGTACGAGCCGCCAACAGGGTTGGGTATATTAAAATCGTAATTGTTGATCAGCGCGTGCATGTCTACACCTTGGTCAACATCTCCCATAAATATGCCGAACGCAAAAATCGGTACGTTAAAGCTGATCGTCAAGTTTCCGGTATGTCCTGTCTGCCACAGGCGGACTCCGTCAATGGCAGAGGATGCGCTGGTGACTATTCTGCCTGCACTTAATGCCCCCGTGACGCCGTTTCCGAAGTCAATATCGGGCGATGCTTCAAAATCCTCAAAGTACACCACGGACAAGGCCTGCTGAAACGCAGCCTCGGCTTGAAGGTGTGTTATCGCAGCTCCCCAGTTGTTGCCGTAAAAAGTGATGGGAGCTGCCATAAGCTGGCTACAGAGTAACAGTAGAGAACCAAAAGTAGCGAGAACCCGGACCGGAATACGTTTCATGGTAACCTCCTGCTTGGTTTCGTGCAAAGGAGGCAATATCCGTGCCTGTTGTCGGCATAATGATGTCAGAGTGTTACCGTCTGCAGTTGTAGCAGCGCTGTAAATATTGCCGACGTTTTTTCGGGTATCAAGACAGATTTTCTTTTTATATTAGATAGATGAATATGCTAATTGTTTGTATTAAGTGTTTTTTATTTTGCTTTTTCAGCAGGTCAGCAATGAGCACGAGCTATTGCGTAAAAAGTGAAATCTGGCGGCTGCAGATGCGTGCCAGCAACGCGGCATCGTGGCTTATGACCAGCATGCCTATATTACGGCGTCCGGCCGCATCAAGCACTGCCTTCCAGATGGCCGCCTGTGTAAGCGCATCAAGCATGGAGGTGATTTCGTCGCAGATAAGATAGCGCACGCGGTTATCCAGCGCCCGTACAAGGCATACCCGTTGCAGCTCTCCGCCGGAAAGTTCGTGCGGGTATCTGGCAAACCATGCGGGGTCAATCCCGAGAGCCGTCATCAAGGCGGAGTCGGGCGTACCGGCTTCGAACAGAATTTTTTCAATAGTCCATCTGGGGTTTACTGCCAACTCAGGATGCTGGAATAACAACTGAACAGGGCAGAACGTACCGGATGTAAAAAGAGAGTCCGGTTTTGAATCCAACCTGATAGTGCCGGTATGCGGCTTCAGATAGCCGGAAAGAATTTTTCCCAGCGTTGATTTGCCATTGCCGCTAGGTCCGGCCAGTCCTGCAACCTCACCCTCAGTCACCGTAAGGTCGATATTTTGTAAAATCCACGGCGAGCGGTTGTTATAGCGGAAGGAGATATTTCGGGCTTCAAGCATTGTGGCACCGTACTTTGCCGTTTTGCATGGTTCGCATTTCAGGAAGAGCGGCCGTGCACAACTCTCCGGCATTGCAACAGCGCGATGAATAAGGACAACCGATGGTCTGGTCTGCTTTTGAAAGCGGAACGGCTGTATTTTGCGGGAGGCTGAATCCATTGGCCGGAAGCGAGTTCCAGAGAGCTTGTGAATATGGATGTCTGAGTGCGCCTTCATGAGAAAAATCAGACACCTGTGCTTCCTCCACAGTAACCCCGCCGCAGAAGATAGAGACGGTATCAGCTACCGTCAGTGCGGATTCAATGTCATGTGTTATCAGCACTACGGCTTTACCTGTGTCTGCAAGCTGGCGCAGGTGCGCAAGTGCTTCTGCTGTCCGGCTTGGGTCAAGGCCGTTTGTAGGCTCATCCGCAACAATCAGATTGGCACCGCCGATGGTCGCAGAGGCTGTCATTACCCGCCGTGCCATGCCGCCGGACAGTTCGTGCGGATAAAGGCGGGCGACCTCCTGCTGCAAGTCATATCTGCCGAAAGCCTCCAGCGTGGCTTTAAGAGAATGACGCTTCTGTACGCCGCCCAGTTCTGCCGCACGGGCTACTTGTACGCCCACATACAGCAAGGGGTTCAGGTGTGTGACAGATTGCGGAACCAGCGCAATTTCCTTACCGCGAAGTTGTGTCATACGTTGGCGGGTAAGAAGCGCGTCTTTATAGAGCAGCTCTCCCCGCATAGATGCATTGGAGGGGAGAATGCCAAGCAAGGCATGGGCCAGCAGGCTTTTGCCCGCGCCGGATTGCCCTACGACAGCCAGTATCTGGCCGGAATCGACAGTCAGATCAAGGCTTCGGATTGCAGTCACTTCATGCCGCCTCAGCCCCGCGGCATAGCTGGAAAAGCATATGGAAAGCTGTCTTACTTTAAGCATAGTCTTTCTCCGGCATGGAAGTATTGGCTAATCCCGACATGTACGCGGGTCCATCAGGGCGCGCGCATTATTGCCGAGGATGTCGAACATTTTCACGGTAATCACCAGCATCGCTCCGGGTGCTACGGCAAGCCACCACAACCCCATGGAAAGGTATCGCATGGAATCCGCCAGCAGCACGCCGATGGCGGCACTGTGCGGTGACATGCCGAATCCCAGAAACGTAAGTGCCGCAGCATGCAGAATCGCATGGGGGAAGAGCAGTAACAGACCTACCATGAACTGCGGAATAACGTGCGGCAAAAGGTGGTGTCGTGCGATATAGGCATTGCTTTTGCCCAGTCGTTTTGAAAGTTGCACGTATTCTGCCTCGCGCAATTGCAGTATTTCTGCCCTGATAACACGGGTAAGCGAAGGCCAGTGCGATGCTGCAACGGCTATGATCACCCCTTTTGCCCCGCCGCCGCAAGCGAACGAAATCAGAATAAGCAGTACAAGATGAGGGGTTGCCATGGCTACATCAACAAGCCATGTGACAATACGGTCTACAGCTTTGCCCAATGTTGTGGCTGCCAGCCCCAGTGCGAGGGCTATTACGGCAGAGCATGCCGCAGCGGTCAGCCCCACGCCAAGACTGACACGCAGCCCCTTCATTGTACGGGCCAGCATATCCCTTCCCAGCCAGTCTGTACCGAAGGGGTGTTCCATACTCGGGGCCAGCTTGCGCTGCATCAGGCTGGTTACTTCGCCTTTGTCTCCATACAGCCACGCACAGACAAAAATGACTGCGAAAAACAGCAGGCAGAAGGCAACCCACAGCAGTGTGCGTGTCCGGCGGTCAAATGCGCGATTGCCGGACAGCATGGTCAGCGAGTTCATGCTGCCTCCTCTGCCGGTCGCATTCTGGGGTCGATGATACGATACAGAATGTCAGCCACTGTGTTGCCGGTAAAAACAAACACGGTGCTGAAAAGGACAATGCCCAGCAGCAAGGGGATGTCTCCCCGATATCCGGCTTCAACCGTTGCCATGCCCAGACCGGGATAAGAAAAAACCTGCTCCGCCAGCACTGCCCCGCCGAAAAGTTCGCCCAGCGAAGCAAACTGCAAAGTGATGGCCGGAAGAGCGACGTTACGAAGTGCGTGACGAAAGGCAATGCCGATTTCGCTTTCGCCCTGTGCTCTGGCAAACTGGGCATAATCACTGTGCATGGCCTTAATCGTTTTTTCACGGGTATGCAGGGCTATCTGCGCTGTGCCGATAAAGGACAGCGTGACGGCGGGCAGAATCAGGTGGTGAATCCGCTGACCCAAGGTTGCTTCTTCTGGACTTAAGCCCACAGGCCATGCAAGTCCTACAGGCGCCCAACCCAGATGAATGGAGAAAATACTCAACAGCACCATACCCACCCAGAAGGTAGGCGTGGAAGCCATGGTGTAGGCATACATGCCGATAAGTTTGTCCGCTGTGCGGTTTTCGTATGTGCCCGCCAGTACACCCAGCATGAATCCCGCAATGCCGGAAATGCTCCACGCCAGCAACATCAGCCAGAATGACGTGGCAAAGCGTTTGCCGATAACCGTAAGCACGGGCTCGTTAAAGATGGTTGATACGCCGAAATCTCCCTGCACCAGCTGTGCGCCCCACCGCAAAAAACGTTCTACGGGCGGCTGATCAAGGCCCCATCTTTGGGATATTATGTCGCGCTGTTCCGGCGAAACTTTAAGTACTGCGGGGCCGAGATACGCATCTACAGGGTCAATGGGCGAGACGTTGACCAGCGTATAAGAAAGGGCCGCTACAGCAATCAGCAAAAGCAGCAGACGTAGCGCCTTTTGAATACAGAAAGAGCAGAAATGCGCAGGGGAAAATGGCATGGATATCCTGTCTGGCGGCCCGTGTAACCACAGGCCGCCGGCAAACTGTTATGAGGCTAGTCGCAGGTCCACTGCCATTCATTGACGTTGGTTGTGATGGGCCAGCCGTGGCCGTGCGGTTCCATCTGCGATTTGCCCACATCAAGGCAGGAGTTGATAAAGTAGGTATGGTCGAGGTTCACCATCCACGCCCATGCAGCATCTCCGCGGGTAGTGAAGCCTGTTTGCCCGTCCCATTGTGCTTTCTTCCAGTAGGGGATGGCAGCTTCCGGTGAGGGAGCTTTTCGTGCGCTTTCCAGATAGCCGTCAACGACAGGATTGGAGTAGAAACCGGCGTTCCAGTACATAGGGTCGGGGCTGGAAGGGGTGTGGTACAGTTTGTACATTTCCAGCGGGCTATGATCCCCGAAGCCGTAAACAACCACCATGCTGTGGGTCAGTTGTGTTTTTATTCTGTCCCAGCTTTCGCCACGCGGAATGGCGTTGATGCCCACAGGGCGCAGCATGTCGGATACCGCAAGGGCAAGCCCCTGACGCAGCGAATCTTTGGCGTTATAGACCACTGTAAACTCTGCCTTGGTTCCGTTCTTTTCGCGGATGCCGTCTCCGTCAGACTCTCTCCAGCCTGCTTTTTCCAGAATGTCTTTTGCCTTGTCCGGATCATTATCTGTGATGCGGGCTTCAGGGTTGTCCCACGGCAGATCGTCCACAACCCCAAAGGCGGGTCTGCCGAAGCCGTCCAGAATACCTTCCACAAGAGCCTGCCTGTTGATGGCGTAGTTCACGGCCTGACGAATGGCGAGGTCTGCGGACACATCATTGCCTATTGCAAGCCCTGCGGGCGTTTTTTTGCCTTCATCCGGCACCATAGGGAACATGAGGCCACGGTTATCTACGCTTTTCACCACATGCAGGCGCATTCCGGGAAGCTGCTGGCGGGCAAGGCTGGAAGGAACGCCAAGCACGTCAACCTGTCCGGCGCGGGCAGCAGCCAGAGCGGCGTCTTCTTCTGCAAACAGGAAGATAAGTTTGTTAATGGCGGGTGCTTTCCGTAATAGAGTTCGTTTACAGCAACAACCATCTGCTGGCCTTCATCCCAGCGGACCAGTTTGTACGGGCCGGACCCAATGGGCTTGCGTGCGTAGTTTGGACTATAGGCATGTTTGGGGACAATACCTAATGTAATAAAGTGTTGAATAAATGTGATGTCGGGGTGTTGCAGGGTGAAGACGATGGTTGTGTCATCTTTGGCGGCAGCGGCTACAAGCGGAGAAAGATCCACTTTGCCTCCCGCTTCAAGGCCTTTGCTGAACGTAAATGCCACGTCTTCAGCCGTGAGCGGGGTGCCGTCAGAAAATTTTGCATCATCACGTATGGTTACCGTCCAGACAAGTGCATCATCAGAAAGCTGCCATTTGGTGGCAAGGTCGCCATTGATGTTCATGTTGGCGTCACGCTTCAGCAATGTGCTGTGAAAAAGCGGATTGCCGTACAGGCCCCAGCCGAGCAGCGGATCGTAACCTTCGGCGTTTTCTCCGCCGACTGCCAGCACAATGCTGTCTTTGGCAGCCAGTGCCGGAACTGCGAGCATGCATACAAGCAGGCAGCACAGCAACGTGCGAGCCAGACGCTTAGGAAATGCAAAATTTGATGACATCGTCTCCTCCTGACTATTTGTATTTGATTGTTATTCGAGAAGTATTACGAATGTCAATTTTGTATTACTAAAAATATAAAAAATGAGAATTAGTTGGTCGTGCAGTGAAGAGTCTGTAGTGGAAAGGCAGTAGCGCAGCAGACGGTATTGCAAAAAAGTAGTTGCCAGCTACAGGAAAGAGCAGTTGAGGTCGCTGAATTTCAAGCCCCTTAACTGGCTGTGGCAGATTGGTTGCGCCTTGGCAATGAATGAAAAGGGACGTGTGTAAGGTTCAGATTTTGGCGAAGTCGAAGCCGGAAGAGATTTCGTAATCGGCAGCCATGGGGCAGGTTGGTAGACGTTTGTTGCCAAGGAGTAGAAAAGGCTTCGGGGGAGTGTCTGGTTTTTTGCACCAGACTGCCCGCAGTTTGTGGGCTTTCCATCTACAGCGCGGACAGCCTGTTAAACGGATAATCCGTGTTACGCAGTTTCGTACTGATTAAAACTGTGCATACGGCAGGCAGCCTTGCCAGCACCTTCTGGCGGGAAAACTGGATGCGCTTTTGTGCAGGACCGGCCTGAAACGACTGTATCCCTGTGCTACGCGAGCAAAGAAACGTCTCCGGCATCGTATACCAGTATTACATTGCATGGCAGGTCTACAATGTGCTGCAATTGTTCTTTTACGCAGGCCATCGGGTTATCGTCTGCAGGGTTGAAACCTGCAAAAAGAACAGCAGATTCACCCATGTTATCCCGCACGGCGTGCAAGGGGGCGTCAGTGGGGATGATGACAAGCTCTGCTTTGATTCGCGCACTTGCAAGCATCAGCTGCATATCTTTGGTAATATTATTCACATCAGCCTTCAGCGCTACAGGCCGCAGAATACGTAGCGGCTTATCAGCCCATTCGTTATTGGTTTGTAGCAGGTAGGCCAGCAGCATCATCAGGTCGCCGCTTTCCGGGGGGCTCCACCACAGGTTGATGGCACCGGCAGGAGCTTCGTGGAGGGTGCATTCTTCCCCGCAGCTGACTATGACCAGATTACGTTTCATTCTTTTGGCAATGGCCAATGTTTCGCGGAATACTCCTGTTTTATCAGGGTCACTGCTCCAGCCCAGCATTACGGTGTTGGGGCTCATACCGCCAATGCCGTGGCATTGCAGCAACGCCTTGACTGCTGCGTGCATATTGTCTTCCACCATGACGACAGGAAAGGCAGGAAATTCTTCTTTCAACAGAAATTTTCTCAGAATGTTTTCAGCTTCATTGCGGCGTACCAGCAGGTTTTCAAGTTCACCGTGGATAACTTGTCCGACTGAAACCACACCTCGCCCTGCAGTAAGAAGGCACGCGTATTCGCACAGGTGGCGGCGGATGTGCCCGCTACCCACCAGTGCCAGAATGGAAGGTCGCCAGTTTTTGGGATGATATTGTTCTTGTTGCAGCTTCAGTAACGCTTTCAAAGCGTTTTGGTACGCAAGCCCGCTGTCCAGATCGCCCCATTTTGATGTGATTTCTCGGCGGGCTATCAGATAAAAAAGTCCCGCAGCAAGCACTATGGCTATGCCTGCCCATACTGCATTGATCAGAAACATTACGGCGAGACAGCCCAGCGCACCTGTAAGAGCTACCGACCAGTGATTAAGCCGGAATGTAGGGCGAAAGCTGGGGTTGTTGGAGCGTCCTTCGTAAAAACATGCAAGATTAACCGTGCCGTAAGTCAGCAGAAAGAACATGGTGATGATGGGGGCGACAGTATTAAGGTCGCCTGCAACAATTCCAATCTGCGCGATGATGAATGTGAGCACGATGCCTCGGCGCGGTTCGCCGGACTTGCCGCTGCCAGCGCCAAACCAGCGCAGCCGGGGAAAAATATTGTCGCGGGCAAACGCCTGCAGAATGCGCGGGGCACCCATCATGCTGCCAAGTGCCGACGACAATGTGGCACAGAATACCCCTGCATAGATTAAAGAAGGCCACAAAGCCATGTCCCGCATGACAAATGCATCACTCGTCAGTTCACTACGGGCTGTTCCGCCAGCCAGCATAATGGCGATAACCAAATACAGAAGAGCTGAAAATCCGATACTGGCAAAGGTTCCTCTGGGTATGGATATGCTCGGCTCTTTCAGGTCGCCGGACATATTCACGCCTGCCATAATGCCCGTAACGGCGGGGAAAAAGAGCGCAAAAACGGCAAAGAATGAATATTCTGCAGTCCATTGCGAGCCCATGTTCGCGTTAAGCGTCTGCATGGAAAACTCTGCAGAGGCACCGGCAAAAAAGGACACCATGGAAAGCATAAGCACAGCCAGAATGCCGTATTGGAGCTTTATGGTCCATCCTGCTCCTATGTAAACACATAGAAAAATCAGTATATTGGTGAATGTGGATACTGCCAGCGGCGACATCGTGATGGATGGAAAAGCAGAGAAGAGAGCTTCCGTGAAACCTACTACATACAACGTGACGGCAACTGCCTGTGCAATAAAGAAGAATATGGCGATTACTCCGCCGAATTCCACCCCCAGGCTGCGGCTGATCAGAAAGTACGCCCCGCCGCCTTTGACACGCATATTGGTTGCAATCGAGCTGAGAGAAAGACCTGTGATTACTGAAATTGCTTTGGCTGCAGCAAGGATGACCAGCGTGTATCCAAGCCCGGCATATCCCACAACATTAGAGAGTCGCAGAAACATGATAACGCCGAGAATGGTAAGCAGGCTCGGCGTGAATACGCCGCCGAACGTGCCGAACTTATGAGGTGCGCCAGTTGAGCGAGCCACTTTTAAAGTATCCATAATACCCTGTGCAGTTTCAGAAGTTACTTTTGCGTAAGTAAGAAGCCCCGATGTAAGAGCATTTTACCGCGCCGGAGTTATTACGCAACTGGTTTGTTGAACATAAGAAGAAAGAAGTGCTTACGCGTATGAGAAAAAGACGGGGCAGGCGGACATACTGGATAAATGGTGCCGGTATGACGCAGACCGCCGCATGCGGATGGAGAATTGTGTGCACCCCATCTGAAGCGATATTCCGGAAGAACGTATTAGGGGTGCATATTCTCTGGCAACGTATGCTGTTACGGAATGAAAATGGCCCTCTGCGCTGAAAACGGCAGAGGGCCAAGTTATTGGAACTAGCGAATGGGGACGAGCCTGAAGTCTGTTTTATTCTCTGAAGTGGGATTTTTGATTATGCTGAAAAGCATAGTATCTGCATATTCCTCAGGCAGGTGTTCTTTGAAAATATTCTGAAAGCAGTCAGTATTGGCGTCAATAGTCATAAGATATTTGCGCTGCTCGGCATATTTTATCAATTTTTTATTGTAGTTGGCGTATTGTTCCTGATCTTTGCATATGTCGACAGAAGGCTGAAACTCTTGCAGTCTGACTGGGAAATAATGGTACGAAGTGAGGTCCCATATTTCTTTAACAGGGCGAACTGTAATGAAGAGTAATTCATCGTCTTTAAACGTTATTCCTGCCTGTTCCGCAAAAGCATACGCGTTTTGGTAGGCTGTTACATTGTCGCGCCATTCTTTTGAAAGATACCGGAAGTAATAACCCGGAGTATCCCAGAGGTAGAGCAGGGCCAGTAATAGTGCAAAGCAGGATGCAGTAATCCGCCCTTTTTTTACTTCAGAACCGGCTTGTTGGCAGTCTTCGGTCTGTGCAACTTCAGTGCGCGAAGGACCAAGCAGCAGGCTTACCGCGAAGAGAAAATAAGCCATCAGAAATACCCCTGCATAGCGGGGCATGGACATGACATTTAGCCCTTCATACGTACTGAAGATGAAAAGCTGCAGGTAGAGAATGCTGAGAAGATAAAATAAGCAAAATCCCGTCAGTATACTCCACGTAAGCAGAATGTCTTTGCGATGGCCTTTCTTGCGCCTTAGTGCGGCCAGCATGAATATTAACGAGATGCAAACAAGCCAGCCCACCACATGCAGCTTTGGTATCTTTCTATAGTCAGCATCAAATCCAAGAGCTTCTATGGCCTTGTAAACGAACCTGTCAGAGTGAGAAATATTATTGATGGGGTATGATGAAAGCGCCTTCATAAAGGCGTCAACAATCTGCCCGTCGTGTCCCTGAGGACTGCCAGACAACAAAGCCGCTATCCGTTCTGTCGGAGTCGTAAAGGGAAGTTGTTTTGTAATGTGCAGGGATTCGTTACGTATTTTCCAGCTGGTGGAAATGGCCATAGGCATGGCAACCATAAGAATTAAAGCAAGAAGAGCCGCACTGCGTGCTGCAGAGCGACTGAATATTTCCTTTCGCCATACCAGAGCTCCGAAAATCACTGCCATAATGACAAGCACGATGCCTGCGCTTTTGATGAATGTGATGGCGCAAGCTGCAAGCGTAATGCTGATTGCTTGTACTTTGTCAATCCGGACCCGGTAGATGAATACCAGTAAGGACGCAAAACCTAGTCCAAGAAAACCATCTACGAACAATTTAAACAGAACGCCGCGGCCCGGGCCTTGAACAGCAATAAAAAGGCTGAGCAGCATGAGCACCAAGGTACTTTTGCGTCGCCAGTGCAGGCTGGTGAAAAGCGGCGCTGCTATCATACCTATCATTATCGCATGGCCGAAGTAGAGCGTGCTGTCTGCCATGGGCATGACAGTGAGGCAGAACCTGTGAAAGAGGGCTGCACCGGGAAAGTACTCTTTCCATCCTACCGGAATTTCATTTGTTACATAGCTGTTGAAAAAGTAGAGCGCTTTTGAGGCCTTGCCCCAATATTGTCCTTCGGAAGTGTAGTGGGCAAATGCGTTATGGTTAAAAAGCCAGTAGAGGACGATAAACAGTAGCGGCAGAATGACTTCCGGCAAGGCGATCAGGCGCACATGTCCTTTTTTGGCCAGAAACCAGATTGAAAACGGCAGCAGCATGATACCGACGAATAGTATCACCCATGCCCACTGAAAAGCATGGAGGAAGCCAAGCGGGTACATTGCCAGCAGGATCAGGCCGACTGCGGCAAAAAGATTTATTCCGGGGTTCTTTTTAGTAATACACGTAAGACTGAGGCCGTATCCTGTAACCGAGGCCAGAGGAAGAGCGGCGGAGAGAACGGACGTTTCCATAACTATCTCGCCTAGGATGCAGAGAATTTAAAAATAAATGAGCGCTGTACGACAAAGTTGAAGAAAAACAGGAAGGTTTCAGCAATCAGTTTAGCTATGATGACATCTATGCCTGCTGCATGCATGGCCCTGATCAGCAGGTAGCTGATAACTCCGGAAAAGAGAACGAGCGCAAGATACTTTGGAATGGAGGAAAGAACGTTATCGTTACTGCGAAACACAGTATTACGATTAAGGATGTAATTAAGGCATAGTGAACCTAGTCTGCCGACAATCTGACTGCCTGCGATATTGGGCCAGAATAAAAAAACGATGGCAAAGAGCAGATTGTCCACCACTGCGGAAAGCATGGATGAAAATACGAACCGGAGCATCACAAGGTAGATGCGCATAGAGTCCATGATGGGGTTGAAATGTGATGTGGCGTTCCCGTCGATGTAAATGGTTTGTATTGGTACCTCGACAATGGAATAGCGTCCCTTGCTCTGGATGAGCATGTCCATTTCAAATTCATATCCTTTTGCATCTGACAGGAGAAGCTGCGGGATGAAACCTGCCGGAATGCCGCGTAGTCCTGTCTGGGTATCGGTAACAGCCTGCCCTGTCAGAAAGCGCATTAAATTGCGGGTTACTATATTCCCCAGCTTACTCCGCAAGGGAACGTTGTTACCAAAATTGCGGACACCTAAAATAAGATGGTTACGATGTGTAGCCAGTGCCTTGGCGGTCTGTACTATGTCGTATACCGCGTGCTGCCCGTCAGCATCTGCTGTGACAACGCCGATTGTTTCGCCATTTTCCTGTGCAGCACGCAATCCGGTTTTGAGCGCTGCCCCTTTCCCTTTGTTTTGCTTATGGTACAGCACGGTTACTGAAGGCAGAGCCTCAATGGCAGCGAATATATGATTACAATCGGCAGAGCTGCCATCATTGACAACAAGTACGCCGGAAAAAATATTTTCTGTAATAATTTGTGTAACCACTGCAGGTAAGGTGGGCGATGGATTGTATGCGGGAATAAGCAGGTGCATTGTTGTTCCTCGAAGTACCCGAAATCGTGCTCCTTAGCATCCCTTATATAGCCAATGATCATAAAAACCGTTGGAAAACTTTGGGGAAAAGTAAGGAGATTTGCATGTTGTTTGTGCTTTGGAGAGGTTATCGGGTGCTGCATACCTGATTAGCTTGCAGCTTGTAAACGTGGAATCTGTAGTTGATGTGCTGTGTCTGAATAGCATTATACATTCTTTAGTGTATGTATAATCGTAGTAAATTATTATTACATACAAAAATTCTTGGATATAGGTCGGAGGTCCCTCTATGGCCAGTAGGGTGTATCAGAAAAATAAGGCTGTTATGGACGAAAGTTTTATTGAAACTTGAAAGTGCGCACATTTGGTAGTGCATAAAAAAAGCCTGATCCGGTATCGAAAAAGTACCGGATCAGGCGGAAATGTGAGCCGCTGAAAAGCGTGGATTTGTTAATCCGAGATAACAGCTGTCTGGCGAGAAGCTTTGAGCATTACTTCTGTGACGAATTTTGCGTCGTTTCTGGTTGTCCAGTAATCAGTCACATAGCGCTCATACGATTCGTCACCGATAGAGTATCCGTGATGGCGAGCCCAGCGGCGGATTTTTTTGTAGGTTTCACCGATGGTTTCGTGCGGTCCGATGTGGTAGCACGACACCATCATGTGGCCCCCGATAATCGTGGTGTGTTCGTCTGTGCAGGGCATCAGGGTTTTCTGGATGATCCTGATGTCTTGCTCCTTGTCTTTCATTCTTGCTTCGTGTGAAGGGAAGTTCAGAATGACGGGACCGGTAATTTCATTGGCCAGACTTTCGACAAAGTTTGTGAAGTCGATATTGATAATGGCCGCCTTGATATTGGCGTCGTAGTGCTGGTTTAAAAACAGGTAGCTGGAAGGTTCCACATACTTGATGGAGACTTCCTGAATATTGTTGTCGATGACCATTTCCGCTTCCAGAATAAGGTCATGCCAGTCTTTCACCGAAATGTATTTGCGGCGGATTTCTTCCTGTTCTTCTTCCAGTTCTTTAATTTTGGTAAGAAACGAATTTCTGATGGCACGGTATACATTGGCCGTGTTGCCCTCAATAAATTCACGCATTTCTTCCAGCTTAAAGCCCATCTGTTTGTAATATTTGATGACGGGCACAGCCAGTAGGGATTCCTGCGTATAGTAGCGGTAGTTGTTATAGTCCTGCCGCTGCGACGTGATAAGGCCTATTTTGTCGTAATAGCGAAGCGCTTTTTTGGAAATATTGCAAATCTGGCTTACATCGCCGATGGAATATCTGTTCTGTTGCTTCACAGCCTTTTCTCCTTTCACAAAGGTGCATCCTGCCCGAATACAACGGTGTCATCACTATGCAGTATACCTGCATATGGGGACGGATGACAGCAGCTGTTACAACCTTTGTGCTCAGTACGAAAACTCGCGTTCAGACAGCTTCCATTATGGTGCCTGTCGGCAACTCTTCCTTATTCTCACATAGAAGCCGTCAGAAATGAAACAAGAGCCTGCTTATTGTAGCGCAGGCCTGCAAAAGAAAAATCCGGGGATGCCCGGTGGGCATCCCCGTTATACAGACAACAGCCTGCGATATTAGTCTTTGATGTAGCGGTTGATAGTGTCAGCGCCTTCGGCGTGAGCACGGAAGTACACCCGCAGTTCGTTTCTGCCGTCCATGTCAAAGCGGGATTCTTCCAGAAGGCCGTTGGCTTCTGCAGTCATCAGTGCGCTGAGGATGGAGTCTTTTTTGAAAGCTTTAAAGTGACCGTACTGGTCTTTCAGGGCTTCCATTACTTCGCATGCGCTGGCTTCTTCAACTTTGGTGAAATGCTTCAGGATAGCGTAGTTAAGCGGCTTCATATGGTTAGTTCCTTTTTTTCAGCAGGTCCATGGGGTTCATGGAAATGAGGAAGATACCGGCAACCATTACGACTGCAGCAGCCCATGCGATGGGGGGCATGGACCAGCCGTCAAGGCCGAAAGCAACGCCGAGAATGATCCAGCAGCAGAAGGGGCCCCAGAAAGAGAAGGTGCCGTTGCAAGCCATGCCCAGAGCAGCACCGCACATTGCGTTACCCTTGTACCAGAACATGAAGGTCAGGTATGCGCTAAGACCGGCGCAGGCAAACCAGATCATGGAAGTGCCGTCACCGAAGGCGGTGGCAACCATGGTCACGGGGTTGATGTCGGAAATCATGCTGAACAGGGGCACCAGGATGATCAGGTTGGAAAGACCGGAGGTCACCTGACGGATGGTGATGCCGATTTCAGGGTCGATCATGGAAGTGCCGTAACCGCATACGCAGCCTTCGATACCCCAGCAAAGAGCGGCGATAAAGCCGAAGAAAATACCGGTAAGCAGGCTGGGCGGTGCTTCTGCACCCATGCCGGTGCTGCCGATCATGGCGCTGGCTGCAAAGCAGATGGTGATACCCATCATCATGCGGGCATTGAGTTCCTGCTTAAAGAGAACGCGGCCGAGGATAGCGCCGATGGCAGGGCATAGTGCGCTGATGGGAACGACAATGGAGCCAGCCTGCTGCAGGCCTACAACGTAGGCTGTGCTGGCCAGAGGGCCGCCGATGATGGCAGCGGCTACCATTACCATGCCGGGTTTGGTTTTGATGCAGCGCAAAAAGTCGCTGAAACGGCCGCGGATGCCCGCAATGCTCATGGCCCAGAGAGCGCTGGAGCTGTCAGTTACGGCAGCACCGAGTGCGGCGAGCAGGTACATTACGGCAAAAGCGGAAAGGCCGGAGTTTTCACCGTACCATTCTACCCATACGCCGGTGGACATGCCCAGGGTCATGAATGCGGTATAAAAACCGTACAACAGACCGGAAAGCAGGGCGATGATGATGCCCTTGCGGCGGAAGTCAGTCGCCAGTTTGTGTTTGGCAGTCAGCGCTGCCGGGTTAGTCATTACTGCTGTTTGCCCCATTAGTTTCTCCTTGCACCTTGGTTGGTCTTTATAAAAACTCCATCCTAATCAGACCCTTGCGTGAGTCTCCGCTCAAGCAAGGTACTCCTATTATCTGTTTAGCATTCCCCTTAAGGGGAAGGTCAACGCGAAAATGCTCGTTAGGGGCAATGTGGAGTTTAACGGTGCGTCTTTGAGGTGTAACCCGCTGTTTTTATATGTGTAAGTTTTTGTTAAATAATTGTGAAAAAAATATCTTGGTTGTACATTCAACCAACTCAACCTTCCTCCCACCGGAAGCTCTAGCCGGCAGTTCATGATTCGATTTTTCATTTTCTGTTTGAATAGCGCAGCGATAGTTGCTGGTGCTTATAACGGGTTGTCGTTCTGTGCATTTTTTTGATTGCAGATTACTTTTTGGTGCCGATTCAGGCAGTTGTGAATGCTGAATGCAGTCGCGTTTTAGTGTTGTGTGGTACTCACTTTTATAATTTGCTGTTTTAGTGTTTTTTCCATTCCTTCAAAACGTAATGGCCAAGCTTCTTTTGTCTCGTCCGAAGATATTTCCACCAGCCGGAAAACAACACCGAGCACACAGTTTTAGTCTGTTAAAGTAACAGGCTGTGTGCTTGCTTCTTTACCTTCACTACATCCTTCCCACACATCAACTCTCCCCTTAAGGAGTTACCTTCGGGAGGAGGTTTTCTGGCGTGTACAGGTTGGTCAGACACGCAGGAAATGCCTTTTTCGGCCTTGTTATGGTTAGTAATTTCAGCCTCTGGAGGGGAAATGTGAATAAACAAGCTTTGTTATATTTTTCGCAAACTTTTTTCAAAAGGGTGTTGACTTTCCCCTTCGGGGGAAGGGCTACGCTTTATTCAACCTGGGAAAAGTAGACCGGAGGGGATGGACCCGAAGGGTGGATTTACAGCAACGAATGAGGGAGCAGCGGTATGGGTGAATACATCAGGTATCAAGGGGAAGAGGCGCTGGGACTGATCGAGACTCTCGGTATGGTTCCTGCCATCTACGGCGCTGACAGCATGCTTAAGGCAGCCAATGTGCAACTTATTTCTTATGAAAACGTGGGCTCCACGCTGGTAACCGTTATGGTTAAAGGCGATGTAGCTGCGGTTCAGGCCTCCGTTGACGCAGGTTCTGTAGCAGCCGGCAAAATCGGCAAGCTTACTGCTCACAACGTGATGCCCCGTCCTATCAAGCCTATCGGCGATATTGTTTCCGTACACGCCATCACCGACGACTCTGACGAGCCCGCAAGCGGCGAACGTCCCAAGGCCATGGGCCTCATCGAAACGTTCGGAATCGTATACGTGCTCGAAGCTGCAGACGCAATGCTTAAAACCGCAGACGTCGAGCTGATCGGTTACGAAAACGTGGCTTCCGGTTACATTTCCGTGCTGATTCAGGGTGATGTGGCCGCTTGTCAGGCTGCTGTGGAATCCGGCGTAAAGGCCGTGCAGGAAATGGGCGCAGAGGTTTACAGCTCTGTGGTTATTCCTACTCCGCATCCTGACGTGGCGAAGATCACCAAGCGTTACGCTCTTGAGAACCTGCTGCCCTAGCCGTGCGGTGGTCGGGAAGCAGGCAGAGGATAAGGCACCGGATTCCGGTTCGGACACAGGAACGGCAAAGGGGTAGATGATGATAGTCGATAACGATCTTCTCTCCATACAGGAAGCCAGAATTCTGGCGGAAAATGCAGGGCGCGCTCAGCGTACGTTTGCTGCGTTCCCGCAGGAAAAGCTGGATGAGATCGTCGAGGCCGTAGCCGAAGCAGTCGGGCAACAGGCAGAGGCGCTTGCCGCGATGTCTCATGAAGAGACTGACTACGGCAATCGCACAGACAAGCAGGTGAAAAACCGCTTTGTGTGCTGTCAGGTACGCGAAAAACTGCGCGGCATGCGCTGTGTCGGCGTCATTGACCGTGATGAGCACAAACACACCATGGACATCGGTGTGCCCATGGGTGTCATTGCCGCTCTGTGTCCTGCCACAAGCCCTGTTTCAACAACCATTTACAAGACGCTGATTGCCATCAAATCCGGTAATGCCATCGTCTTTTCTCCCCATCCGCGTGCCGCAAAAAGCATTGCCGCCGCTCTCGACATTATGATCGAAGCTGCACATGCACACGGCCTGCCGGAAGGGTGTCTGTCGTACATGACCACGGTGACCAAAAGCGGCACCGCGGAATTGATGAATCATGCGTGCACGGCGCTTATCATGCTTTCGGGTGTACCCGGCATGATCAAGGCTGCCCGCTGTAGCGGCAAGCCCGTCATTTACGGCGGCACCGGTCACGGCCCTGCATTCATCGAGCGCTCCGCAGATGTCCGTCAGGCGGTTAATGATATTATCAGCAGCAAGACCTTTGACAACGGTATCGCCCCTTCAGCCGAGCAGTCCATCGTTGTCGATGCCTGTATCGCTCAGGATGTGCGGCGCGTCTTGCAGGATAACGGTGCCTACTTCATGTCTGAAGAAGAGTCTCTGCGACTTGCGGATATGCTTTTCTGTGCAGACGGGCGCCACAAGGCGGGCATGATAGGTGTGTCCGCAGACGTTCTTGCGCGCAGGGCAGGCTTCAGTGTGCCTTCCGGTGTGAAGGTGCTGATCGCAGAACGCAAATACGTTTCCGAGACAGACCCGTACTCGCGGGAACTGCTCTCTCCCGTCCTTGCCTATTACGTTGAAGATGACTGGATGCATGCCTGCGAAAAGTGCATCGAACTGCTTCTTCATGAGCGTAAAGCCCACACCCTTGTGATTCATTCCCGTGATGAAGACGTCATTCTGCAGTTTGCCCTCAAAAAACCTGTGGGCCGGCTGCTGGTGAACACTCCCGCTACCTTCGGCGGGTTGGGTGTGACCACCAACCTTTTCCCCTCTGTGACGTTGGGGAGCGGTTCCGCAGGGCAGGGCATCACAGCCGACAACGTCTCTCCGATGAACCTTATCTACAGACGTAAAGTCGGCTACGGCGTCAGGCATCACAGCGGCATTGCGGCCGCACCTTGTGCAGTTCCGCAGGCCGCTCAGCAAGACGGCAAGCACACTCACGATACCCAATCTCAGCAAATGTATGCGCTCCAGCGGATTCTGACGGAAGTCATCGAAGCCATGGGCCGCGATACAGACAGATGATGAAAATTATCCGTTAAGGGAGGATGCATATGGATCTCCAAGATTTTTCGAATAAACTCGCAGAAGCGACCAAAAACCTCACAGCTGAAGAGCGCGCTTCGCTGAAGAAGATTTTCGAAGGCGTTTCCGCCGAAGTCTTCAGCAAGCCTGCAACTGTTTCTTACGTGGCAACCGAGGGCGGTCCCGGTATTCCCGACGGCCCGACCCCCCGTCACGTCAAGCTGAAGGAGAACTTCCTCAAGCAGGTGCCCAGCATCACAATTCACCGTGCTCGCGCCATTACCAAGCTTGCAAAGGAATTTCCCGGTCTGCCCAAGCCGCTCTTGCGCGCAAAGACCTTCCGCTACTGCTGCGAAAATGCTCCGCTGGTGATTCAGGACCACGAGCTGATCGTCGGTTCTCCCAACGGCGCACCGCGTGCGGGCGCTTTTGCGCCTGACATCGCATGGCGATGGCTGCAAGATGAAATGGAGACCATCGGAACCCGTCCTCAGGACCCCTTCTACATTTCTGAAGAAGACAAAAAGATCCTGCGCGACGAGATTTTCCCCTTCTGGCAGAACAAGTCCGTGGACGAATTCTGCGAAGGCCAGTACCGCGAAGCCGGTCTGTGGGAAATGTCCGGTGAATCCTACGTATCCGACTGCTCTTACCACGCTGTGAACGGCGGTGGTGACTCCAACCCCGGTTACGACGTTATCCTGATGAAAAAGGGTATGCTGGATATTCAGGCCGAAGCCCGCGAAAAGCTGGAGCATCTGGACTACGCAAACCCCGACGACATCGACAAAATCTACTTCTACAAGTCCGTCATTGAGACTGCAGAAGGCGTGATGATCTACGCTAAGCGCCTGTCCGCTTATGCTGCCGATCTGGCTGCAAGGGAAACCGATCCCAAGCGCAAGGCTGAACTGATCAAGATATCTGAAGTCAACGCCCGCGTTCCCGCCCACGCCCCCAGCAACTTCTGGGAAGCCATTCAGGCTGTGTGGACCGTGGAATCTCTGCTGGTTGTGGAAGAAAACCAGACCGGTATGTCCATCGGCCGTGTTGACCAGTACATGTACCCCTTCTACAAGGCAGACCTCGAATCCGGCCGTCTGACCGAGTACGAAGCATTCGATCTTGCAGGCTGCATGCTTGTGAAGATGTCTGAAATGATGTGGATCACCAGCGAAGGCGCTTCCAAGTTCTTTGCCGGTTACCAGCCCTTCGTTAACATGTGCGTAGGCGGCGTTACCCGCGAAGGCCACGACGCGACCAACGGTCTTACCTACATGCTGATGGACGCTGTGCGTCACGTGCGTGTTTACCAGCCCACTCTGGCTACCCGAGTACACATCAAGTCGCCCCAGAAGTATCTGAAGAAGATCGTGGACGTTATCCGTTCCGGTATGGGCTTCCCTGCCGTGCACTTTGACGACGCTCACATCAAGATGATGCTCGCCAAGGGCGTAAGCATTGAAGACGCCCGCGACTACTGCCTGATGGGCTGCGTTGAGCCTCAGAAGTCCGGCCGTCTGTACCAGTGGACTTCCACAGGTTACACCCAGTGGCCCATCTGCATTGAGCTGGTTCTCAACCACGGTGTGCCGTTGTGGTACGGTAAAAAGGTTACTCCCGATATGGGCGACCTCAGCCAGTACGACACCTACGAGAAGTTTGAAGCTGCTGTAAAAGATCAGATCAAATGGATCACCAAGAACACCAGCATCGCTACAGTGATCTCTCAGCGTGCTCACCGCGAGCTTGCTCCCAAGCCGCTGATGTCTCTGATGTACGAAGGCTGCATGGAATCCGGTCTGGATGTTTCCTGCGGCGGTGCCATGTACAACTTCGGCCCCGGCGTAGTCTGGAGTGGCCTTGCCACCTACGCAGACTCCATGGCTGCCATCAAGAAGCTGGTATTCGACGACAAGAAGTACACCCTGCAGCAGCTTAACGAAGCTCTGAAGGCGGACTTCGTTGGCTACGACAAGGTCTTGGCAGACTGCCTTGCCGCACCCAAGTACGGCAACGACGACGACTACGCCGACATGATCGCTGCCGATCTGGTGCACTTCACCGAAACTGAACACCGTAAGTTCAAGACCCTGTACTCGGTGCTCAGCCACGGCACGCTGTCCATTTCCAACAACACTCCCTTCGGTCAGCTGCTTGGCGCATCCGCCAACGGCCGCAGAGCGTGGATGCCGCTTTCCGACGGCATCAGCCCTACTCAGGGTGCGGACTACAAGGGCCCCACGGCTATCATCAAGTCCGTTTCCAAGATGTCCAACGACAGCATGAACATCGGCATGGTGCACAACTTCAAGCTGATGTCAGGTCTGCTGGACACTCCCGAAGGTGAAAACGGCATCATCACTCTTATCCGTACTGCCTGCATGCTGGGCAACGGTGAAATGCAGTTCAACTACCTTGATAACGAAGTGCTGCTGGATGCCCAGAAGCATCCTGAAAAGTACCGTGACCTTGTTGTACGCGTGGCCGGTTACAGCGCCTTCTTTGTTGAACTGTGCAAAGACGTACAGGATGAAATCATCAGCAGAACAATGCTGCATGACTTCTAATTAAACTGATCCATGGTAATGCCCTCGGGATTTGAGAACCGTTAAACAGCAGAGTCGACACAGTGATTGAAAGAAAAGCACGTATTTTCAACATACAGAAATACAATATGTATGATGGTCCTGGAGTGCGTACTCTGGTGTTCTTCAAGGGGTGTCCCTTGCGCTGCAAGTGGTGCTCAAATCCCGAAGGGCAGCTTAGACAGTATCAGGTACTGTATAAAAAAGACTCTTGCATTCATTGCGGTGCCTGCGTGCCCGTCTGTCCTGCAGGCGTGCATCGCATCTCCGAATCAAAGCTGCTCCACGGGTTTGTGGAAGGGGCGGAATGCATCGGTTGTCGTAAATGTGAAGAGGTCTGTCCTTCTTCTGCTCTGGCTGTTGTTGGCGAGCAAAAGTCCATCTCCGAGCTTCTTGATATCATCGAAGAGGACAGACCTTTTTACGAAACTTCCGGCGGCGGCGTAACGCTGGGCGGCGGCGAAGTGATGATGCAGCCCGAAGCTGCCGTCAACCTGCTGATGGCCTGTAAACAGCACGGCATCCACACCGCCATGGAAACCTGTGGCTACGCCAAGGCTGAAGCGTATCAGCAGGCAGCGCAGTATACGGACCTGTTTCTGTACGACATCAAGCACATGGATTCCGACAGGCACTACGAGCTTACCGGAGTGCGCAACGAGCTGATTCTCAGCAACCTCACATGGCTGCTGGAAAACAAGCACAATGTGAAAATCCGTGTGCCTCTGCTTAAAGGTGCAAACGACAGCGAAGAAGAGCTGCGCCTGATGATTGATTTCCTGAAACCATATCAGGATTACAAAAATTTCAAAGGCATTGATCTCTTGCCCTATCACAAGATGGGCGTGGGCAAGTACAGCCAGCTGCGCTGGGAATATCCCATTGAGGGCGACCCTGCGCTGAGCGATGCAGACCTTGCACGTATCGAGGCATGCATCAGCAAATATGACTTTCCGGTTTCGGTGATCCGCCATTGATGGAAACAGACGGTTCGCATCCGCTGTGAACGAGGAGAATCACGCTTATGACGGCACTTGGAATGATTGAAACAAAAGGGCTTCTGACAGCCATTGAGGGTGCTGACGCCATGCTCAAGGCTGCAGATGTGCACCTTTTGGAAAAACACCTCGCCAGCGGGGGGCTGGTTACCATCACCGTTGCGGGCGAAGTTTCCGCAGTGCGGGCAGCAGTGGACGCCGGTGTTGCCGCCATCCGCCGTATCAGCGAAGCCACGCTGGTTTCGGAGCACGTCATCGCGCGTCCTGACAGCGGTCTGGACTGCGTGGTTACGCTGAAGCCCAAGCAGGCTGAAGAAGCCGTGCAGCAGGGTACCGCATCACAGGAAGCCCCTGTACAGGAACCCGAACCTGAAGTCCGGCCTGAAACAGTAAAGCCCGTAGCTGAAGAACCTGCAGAGCAGGTCGAGGCGGAACAGGTTGAATCTGTAGGCGCTGCACCTGAAGCGATGTCTGAGCAGAAGGCTGATAAGCCCGTAAAGACGGAGCAGGTACGGTACGAAATTTCTCAACTGAAAAAGATGAATGTCAACAAGCTGCGTCAGATAGCACGCGGCATCAGCGGTCTTTCCATTGCCCGCGAGGCAGTCAAGTCTGCGAACAAGAAAGATCTGATTGAAGCGATCATCAATTCATACAGGCAGATAGAGGAGTAGTCCAATGGTAGATAAGGATTTATTGTCCATTCAGGAAGCCCGTGCGCTGGTACGTGCCGCAAGAGCCGCCCAGCCTGACTTTGCCCAGCTTGGACAGGAACGCGTCGACGCCATCATCAAGGCAATTGCCGACGCAACCGCCGCTCAGGCAGAGCCGCTTGCTGCTTTGGCAGTGGAAGAAACCGGCTTTGGTCGTGTGCAGGACAAAAAGCAGAAGAACCTGCTTGCCAGTGTCAAACTGCACGAAGCCATCAAGGATATGAAAACCATCGGCGTGCTGTGCGAAGACAAGACTCAGAAGCTTGTCGAGATTGCCGTACCCATGGGTGTTATTGCAGGGATTGTTCCCTCTACCAACCCCACGTCTACGACCATCTATAAGTCCATGATTTCGCTGAAATCGGGTAACGCTATCGTGTTCACCCCGCACCCCAGCGCTAAAAAGTGCATCGCCAGAACCGTGGAAATCATCCGCGGTGCACTGGCACAGTGCGGCGTATCCGAAGATCTGGTCAGCGTAATGAGCGTGCCCACCATCGAAGGCAGCGGCGAGCTGATGCGTCAGGCTGACCTGATTCTGGCCACCGGCGGCCCCGGTATGGTCAAGGCTGCTTACAGCTCCGGTACTCCTGCTCTGGGCGTAGGCGCAGGTAACGTGCCCGCGTACATCGAGCGTACCGCGAATATCGAAGATGCCGTAACCAAGATTTTTGCCAGCAAGACCTTTGACAACGGCACCATCTGCGCATCCGAGCAGGCCATTGTTACCGAGTCTGCCATTGCAGACAAAGTACGCGCCAGCCTGATTGCTCATGGCGGCTACTTCCTTGAAGGCGAAAAGCTGGAAAAGGTAAAGCTCGTCATGGAACGCGGCAACGGTTCCATGAACCCCGCCATTGTAGGCCGCGATGCCCAGTACATTGCGCAGCTTGCAGGCATCGAAGTTCCTGCTGGAACCCGTCTGCTTATCTCCGATGAGCCTGGCGTAGGCCACAAGTTCCCCTTCTCCAAGGAAAAGCTGACTGCTCTGCTTGGCTTCTACGTGGTGGAAGATTGGAAGGAAGCCTGCGAAATGTGCCACAAGCTGCTGGAAAACGGCGGTATCGGTCACTCTCTGGCTATTCACTCGCAGAATGAAGAAGTCATCCGCGAGTTCGGTTTGAGAAAGCCCGTTTCCCGTATACTGGTAAACACCCCGTCCACTCAGGGCGCCGTGGGTATTTCCACTTCGCTGTTCCCCTCGTTCACCCTTGGTTGCGGTACCGTTGGCGGCAGCTCCACCTCTGACAACGTGACTCCGCTTAACCTGATGAACGTACGCCGCGTAGCGTACGATCTGGGTAACACCTGCTGCCAGCCTGCTGCTCAGTCCGCAGCGTGCGCACCCGGCGGGCATGATGCCTCTTCGTCCATCGACGTTGCAGCCATCACCCAGCTCATTGTGGAACAGCTGAAGAAAATGGCCTAATCCGTGAGGCTCTAAGCCCGACACGGTTTTAACATATATATCAACTTTGAATTTAAGGAGAATAATATGTCCTCTTCCAACGCACTCGGAATGATCGAAACCCGTGGTCTGGTTGGCGCAATCGAAGCTGCCGACGCAATGGTAAAAGCTGCAAACGTAACCCTGATCGGCCGCTCTCAGGTAGGCGCAGGCCTGGTTACCGTTATGGTTCGCGGCGACGTAGGTGCTGTTAAGGCTGCTACCGACGCCGGTGCCGCTGCTGCCAACAACGTTGGCGAACTGGTCAGCGTACACGTGATTCCCCGCCCCCACGGCGAAGTGGAACTGATCCTTCCTAAAGCAGAAGGTTAATTCTTCTGCAGGAAGTACGGCCTGCCGGTTCTTGGCCCGTCAGCAACCGTATGACCTGTAAAAGCGGAGGAGGGGGAACGCCTTTCCCCTCCTCCCCTAACCGCCCGAAGCGTTCCGGTGAGAGTGGAGCGCATAAAGGCACAATACCGGCAGCATGCGCAGACTAAGGCCGTACGCAGCCCGCCGATACGAAAATTTTAAACGGCCATAAACAGCAAGCACCGGACATAAGCAGATGCAACAACGCAGGCAGAGCCGGTCGATATTTGTAAGCGGAGCAATCATGAACGAGAAAGCCTTGCAGGAAGTCCTTGAAGGGGTAATCCGCGGCGTAGTGCAGCAGCTGGGCAACCAGTCTGTCACTTCCGCCACGACGGATGTGAACACTGAAGATTCCATTCCCGTCGAGCTTTCGGCACGTCACGCACATCTCAGCGAAGCAGACGCCATCGCCCTGTTCGGTGCGCCTCTTACTCCCGTGCGCGAACTGTCACAGCCCGGTCAGTTCCTGTGCAAAGAGCGCGTCCGTCTTATCGGGCCCAAGGGTGTGATTGATAACGTAGCCGTTCTTGGTCCTTCCCGCGGCAGCTCTCAGGTTGAAGTTTCCAAGACCGATGCACGTATTCTCGGTGCAGATGCTCCTGTGCGCCAGTCCGGCGACATCAACGGTTCCGCCGGTATCATTCTGGCTTCGCAGAACGGCATCGTGGGTCTTGAAGAAGGTCTGATTGTGGCTTCCCGCCACATCCACATGTCCACCGAAGATGCAAAGCGCTTCGGTGTGGCAGACAACGACCTTGTGTGCGTCCGTCTTGAGGGCGACCGTCCTCTGATTCTGGAAGATGTGCTGGTCCGCGTTAACGAAAATTTCAAGCTGGCAATGCACATCGACGCCGACGAAGGCAACAGCGCCGGCTGGAGCAAGGCTGTATCCGGCAAACTCGTAGGCAAAAAGTGCGGAGCCGCTCATGGACTTTGCAAGAATTGATCAGCAGATCAGCGCGCTTGAAAGCTGCGTTGAGAATACCATTGAGGTTAGCCCCGGCGAACAGTTGTTCGTCGGGGTGGACCTTGGCACCGCGTACATCGTTATCGTGGTGCTGAATGCGCAGAAAGAGCCCGTGGCGTGCGCCATGGAGTTTGCGCAGGCCATCAAGGACGGACTGGTGGTGGACTATGTGGGCGCATGCCACATTGTCCGCAAGCTGGTTCAGCAACTTGAAGGACGCCTTGGCCGCACGCTTACTCATGCTGCCATCGCCATGCCTCCGGGAACAGGCCACAAAGACAGCAACACGCATCGCCATGTTGTGGAAGGTGCAGGGCTGGAAGTTACCGCCATTCTGGACGAACCCACTGCCGCCAATGCTGTGCTCGACGTGCAGAACGGCGTCATTGTGGACATCGGCGGCGGCACTACGGGTCTTTCCGTTCTGGAAGACGGCGAAGTGACGTATCTGGCGGACGAAGCCACCGGCGGCACCCATGTGTCGCTTGTTCTGGCCGGAAGCTACGGCATCAGCTTTGTAGAGGCGGAAGACCTGAAAAAAGACCAGGAACGTCAGGCCGAGATTCTGCCTGTTGTGCGTCCTGTGATTCAGAAAATGGCCTCTATTGTGAACAAGCACATTGAGGGCCGCGATATTTCGGGAATTTACCTTGTTGGCGGCACCTGCTGCCTGAAGGATTTTGAAAAAGTGATGGAAAAGGAAACCGGCAAGCCTGTGTACAAGCCTGCGAATCCTTTTCTGGTTACGCCGCTGGGCATCGCCCTTAACTGCATTGCCCCGCAGGCGGACGCTTAGGAGCCACCCATGGATGTCAATGAACTGGTAGGGGCCATTGCCCGTGAAGTCATCAAGCAACTCCATGGGTCTGCTGAAAGGGCCTGCGTCATGGTGCTGGAAAACCGTGATGCGCATCTGGCCGAAATGGTAAAGGGGTACCTTGGCGAAGAAGCTGACATTGTTTTTTGCGGAGAAGACACCGCAGGACGCAAGCCTTCGCGCTACATCCTGCCGTATGTGACTTGCTCCGAAATGGCAGACCTTGCAGCGGGCAGAGCCGATGCTCCCGCGCTGAAGGAAGCCCTCCGGCTGCTCCTTGCAGGAGTGCAGGTAGAAGCGCTGGAGTTTGAATACAAGGTGTACAGCGAAACTGCACCCGGACCGCTGTACAGCCTGTACGAAGGCTATGAAAAAACGCTGGCAGGGTACGGCCTGAAACCGTTTATGCACAAGAAGCCGGAAACCGTGCGCTACTGGCAGAATCTGGTGACAGAAACCGTGGTTGCTCAGGCAGCAGAAGCCGGAGCGCGGAATCTGGAGGTAAAGCGCGGCGCAGTGGTCACCCCGCTGGCGGCGGAAACGGCAAAGAATAACAACGTCAACATTCTTAAGCAGTTATAGGGCGGAAAGCATATGATTATCGGTAAGGTGATCGGCAACGTGTGGGCCACTCGTAAAGAAAGTGCCCTCAACGGCTTGAAGTTGATGGTTGTTCAGCGTCTTGATGCGCAGACCAATCAGAGTCTGGAAACATTTGTGGCGGTGGACTGTGTGGGCGCAGGTACTGATGAAAAAGTGCTCATAGTTACCGGCAGCTCTGCCCGCAAGGCGCTTGATAATCCTTTGTCGCCTGTTGATGCGGCCATTGTGGGCATCATCGACGAAGTAAAAATCAGGCCGGAAGGCTAACCCGTCAGCAGACGCGGAGATATTGGTCGTGGATACGCTCGGAATCGTGGAAAGCAAAAGCATTGCCCGTGGTGCAAAACTGGCGGATGAGATGGTCAAGGTTGCGCAGGTTGAGCTTGTGCGTGCCACCACTGTCTGTTCCGGCCGCTATACGATTTATGTGGGCGGCGACAGGCAGGCCGTGGAAACGGCTGTGAACCACGCCCGTCAGTCCGGTGTCAGCCTGATGGGCAGCTATGTGATTTCAGGAATTTCCGCTCAGGTTCTGGCTGTGCTCAAAAAGAGCGTGAAGCCGGAATACATTGATGCACTCGGCCTTATCGAATGCCGTACTGTATCAGCGGGTGTTGCCGCTGCGGATAGTGCGGTGAAACGGTCGGCCGTCAGTCTGCTTCGTCTTGTGACGGGGCAGGGCATCAACGGCAAATCATATTTTGTGATCAGCGGTGATGTGGCCTCGGTTGAAGAAGCCATAGAGGCCGCAAAAACAGCTTTGGGCAAAAATCTTATCGAGGCGGTGTCCATTCCCAGGCCGGACGCCTCGGTCGTCAAGGCCCTAACAAGTGGTGTGAGGTAAAAAATGAAGAAGAAACTTGTAGGGGTAGAGTGCCTTAATGAGTACATCTGCCAGTCCAGCAACAAACTGTATGCCGACGGTTCCATTATCCTTTCACCCGGTGCAAAGGACGAACTGGCAAAGCGCGGCGTGACCATTGTGTACGGTCCCTGTCCTGATGCGGCACAGGGATGTCCTCCCGGCTGCACATGCCCCGCATGCATGGCAGCGCAGGCATGCCCGCATGGTTGCACTTGCGCGGAATGCACAGCGACGATGGACAAGGACCTTGAACGACTTTTTTACGCCGTAGCGGCCATGCTGAAGACCGAATACGGCATTACCGACCATGAACAGCTGAAAAAAATCAGTTGTCAGGTGGTCAAAACTCTTAAAGCAAACATCTAGCAAGAGGATAACCGGAGGATAGAATGATGAACGCTCTTGGAATGATCGAGACCAAAGGTCTGGTAGGCGCTATCGAAGCTGCTGATGCCATGGTGAAGGCTGCCAACGTTGAACTGGTCGGCCGCGAGCAGGTTGGCAGCGGTCTGGTGACCGTGATGGTGCGTGGTGACGTGGGTGCCGTTAAGGCAGCTACCGATGCAGGTGCAGCAGCTGCCGGTCGCGTAGGCGAACTGGTAAGCGTACACGTGATTCCCCGCCCCCACAGTGAAGTGGAAGGCATCCTGCCCAAACGCGCAGCGAAATAGTGACAATACGGGCGTGCATGTCGGGTACTCCCGCCGCGTGTACGCCTTGTGATTCTGCCGCCCGCACCGGCACCGGCTTACCCATCCGCCGGAGACCATGTTCGGGTTGCATCGGGAGTAATATTTCTTTGCCTGCCCTTAGCCTTTGCGGTCGGTACCTGCGTTGAAAACCGTTAACGCCTTGCTGTGGTGTGATGACTTTTCAAGGTGCCGGCCGGAACAGGGCAAACAGGGCAGACAGCCTGCCACAGGTGATGACACCGGTGCAGGTCCGGCGCGCAAGCGCACGACGGCTTATGGGGCTGGGATGGTGCTCAGTTCTGCAGGCCGCACAAACAAAACACCATAACGCAATGTATAACAGAATATTGTAGGGGGCGAGGGTGACACAATTCTACGGAAAGACAAAAATCTGCTATGGCGAAGACGCCCTTGAAACCCTTGAGAAGCTTCCCATCAAGCAGGCTTTTATTGTTACCGATCCTTTCATGGTGAAGACCGGTTTTGCTGACCGGCTGAAGACCCACCTTGACCTTGGCGGCATCGGGCACACCACCTTTGACGGTGTGGAGCCTGATCCTTCTCTGGAAACTGTGACCAGAGGCACGCATCTGTTCATGCAGAATCATGCGGATGCCGTGATCGCTCTTGGCGGCGGTTCTGCCATTGACGCGGCCAAGGCCATTGCCTTCTTTGCGGGCAAGGTGGATACCAGCCGTCCCAAGCCGCTGCTGGTGGCCATTCCCACCACTGCCGGTACCGGTTCTGAAGTGACTGCCATCTCCGTTGTGACCGACAAGGTCAACGAGGTTAAAATTCCCCTCAACGACGAGATGCTTATTCCTGATCTGGCAATTCTGGATGCCCGTTTTACCCGCACCCTGCCGCCTTCCGTCACTTCCGTTACCGGCATGGACGTTTTGACCCACGCAATCGAGGCATACACCTCGCGCAAGGCGAACACCTTCACATCCATCTATGCAGAGCATGCCATCCGCTACGTGTTCAAGTACCTGCCCAGAGCATACAAGTGCAGCGACGACATGGAAGCCCGTGAAATGATGCTGCTTGCTTCATGCATGGCCGGTATGGCGTTCAATAACAGCGGTCTTGGCATTACGCACAGCATCGCCCACAGCCTTGGCGGTATTTTCCATATACCGCATGGCCTTGCCAATGCCGTGGTGCTGCCATTTGTCATCCAGTTCAACAGCTTTGACGCCGGTGTGCAGTACCGAGAAATCGCACAGATGCTTTCGCTGCCTGCAGGTTCCGTGGGTGAAGGTACCAACAGCCTTATCAAGGCCGTACGCGACCTGAATGAATCCATGGGCATTCCCGGCAGAGTCGGCGCTCTGAAGATTGAAGAAAGTGCGTACCGGCAGCATCGCGAAGTTATTGCCAGAAACGTTCTTGACGATATCTGCACCGCAGGCAACCCGAGAACGCCTTCGCGTGACGACATTAAAACCCTGCTGGACCACGCCTGGTAAGTTCAGGCGGCAGGTTCCGGCGTTCTTTAGGATAGATGATTAACGCCCCGAGTGCTTCTGCGGTGCGCATGGCAGAAGCACAGCGGCGCGGGCATGAATGAGACCACTAAAGGGGACTGCAATGAGAGAGCAGACGGTTGAGATAATTCGATCAGCAGGTGTTGTAGGGGCCGGCGGAGCCGGTCTGCCCACCCACGTTAAGGCCAATGCGACAGTGGACACGGTTCTGGTGAACGGTGCTTCCTGCGAGCCGCTGCTTATGAGCGACCCTTACCTCATGGAAGCTCACGCCGATACCATGATCCGTGGTCTCAAGGCCGTTATGGCCTGCACCGGTGCCGCACGGGGCATCATCTGCCTGAAGGGCAAACACGCCAAAGCCATGGCGTCTGTACGCGAAGCTGTCAGCCGCGATACATCGGGCCAGCTTGAAGTTTTTGAGCTGAAGGATTTTTATCCCGCAGGTGACGAGCATGTGCTTGTATACGAAGTGCTGGGAAAAACCGTTCCCGAAGGCGGTATTCCGCTGCAGATCGGTGCTGTGGTCAGCAACGTGGAAACACTTTTTAACATTGCTTTGGCCATGGAGGGGACGCCTGTCACCCACCGTTATGTGACGGTGTCGGGCGAGGTGAAAAAGCATATGGTGGTCAAGGTGCCTGTGGGTACCCTTGTCTCAGACGTGATCGCCTTTGCCGGCGGCCCCACTATCAATGCGTATGAGGTTGTGGATGGCGGCCCCATGATGGGCCGCGTCCTGCCCGATACGGGGCGTCCCGTGACCAAGACAACCAGCGGCCTGCTGGTTCTGCCCCCAGACCATACCGTGGTGGCAAGAAAGATCATGGATCCCGAGCGCGTACGCAAGATTACCACCAGCATCTGCTGCCAGTGTTCGCACTGTACCGATTTGTGCCCGCGTAACCTGCTGGGCCATTCGTTGCGTCCGCACAAGCTGATGCGTGCGTTTAACGGTGATATTGCTACCAGCTCTGTAGCCCGCGAAGCGTTGCTGTGCTCCGAGTGCGGCCTGTGCGAAAAGTTCGCCTGCCCCATGATGGTGTCCCCGCGCGAACTGAACGCCCAGATCAAGCAGATTCTGCGCAAGGAAGGCATGCGCTGGGAAGGTACCGGTGAACAGCCGAAGCCCCATGCATTCCGCGGCAGCCGTCACGTCCCTACCGGCAGACTTATCAAGCGTCTGAATCTGGTTCAGTACGATACGCACCCCGATTATGCCGGAGAATTTACCCCTGATAAAGTACAGATTCCCCTTGCGCAGCATATCGGTGCGCCTGCCGGTTGTGTGGTGAAAGCAGGCGACAAGGTGCAGCAGGGCGATGTGATCGGCGAGATTCCCGATCAGGCGATGGGCGCCCGCGTGCATGCAAGCATCAGCGGTGTAGTCGAGTCCGTGGCAGACGGCATGGTAACCATTAAGGCTTGTTAACAGCAGGTGATAGATATGAATTTACGTACTATTGGATGTGTGGAGCTGAACAGCGTTGCCATGGGCATGCGTACTGCGGACGAAATGGTAAAAGCTGCCGAAGTTGATCTTGTGGTGGCACGTCCCACCTGCCCCGGCCGTTATATCGTTATTGTTGCCGGTGATACCGGCGCAGTGACCAGCAGTGTCGAGACCGGCTGCCGGATCGGCGGCGAGATGATTATCGACTCCTTTGTGCTGGCCAGCGTGCATCCCGACGTTATTCCTGCTCTCAGCGGTACTTCACTGGGTGTGGACATCAACGCTCTGGGCGTTATCGAGACCTGCACCTCGGCCTCCTGTATTCTGGCTGCGGACGCAGCAGCAAAGGCCGCAGCCGTGAACCTGCTCGAAATCCGTTTTGCGGCAGGTCTGGCAGGTAAGGCTTTCGTTGTCATGACCGGTGATGTAAGCTCGGTACAGGCGTCTGTTGATGCCGGTGTAGCAGGTGTGGGTGATTCCGGCCCCGTGCTCAGCCATGTGGTCATTCCTTCACCCAGTGCAGGGCTGAAGGCTCAGATCCTGTAATTATTGTGATGCCGCAGGTGGCGCAACCGGCAGCTGTAAGGCTTCTGAGCGCCGCCTGTTTTTCTACACAGCGGAAGGATTTGTATGACGTTTTTCGATAACGAGCCGAAACAGCGTGTTATTCAGGAATACGTTCCCGGTAAGCAGATTACGCTGGCCCATGTGATAGCAAGCCCGCAGAAGGGGCTGTACCTTAAGCTGGGTCTGGATAACGAAACCGGAGACGCCATCGGCATTCTGACCATCACTCCCAGTGAAGGGGTTATTATTGCCGCGGACATCGCCACCAAAGCCGCCGGTGTTGAAATAGGCTTTCTGGACAGGTTCGGCGGCTCGCTGGTCATCGTGGGCGATGTAGCCAGTGTTGAAGCTTCGCTTAAGGCTGTTCTGGCCTACTTTGACGAAGTTCTGCATTACGCGCTGGCACCCATTACCCGTTCGTAGGATGCTACGGCCATGAAAAAGGTTATGCTCATCGGGCAGACAGGAGCAGGTAAGGCTGCGCTTATTCATGCTCTGTCTGAAGATGGGTATGCAGCCCGTAAAGCCATGGCCGTTGACTACTGCGGACCGTTTATAAACACCCCCGGCGAGTTTCTGGAAAACAGGCGTTTTTATTTCGCGCTTATCACGACATCTGCTGATTGTGACATGTTGTTTATGGTTCAGAGTGCCACACACAGCACCAGCCTGTTTCCGCCACAATTCGCCACAATTTTCAATCGCACGGTACTCGGAGTAGTGTCACATGCTGATGCTCCCGACGCAAACGTGGAGCGGGCCCGACGCTACCTGCAAAGTGCTGGGGCCCGCTCCGTAATCTGTATTGATGCCGCAACCGGCAAAGGGCTGGATGAGGTGCGCGCTCTGATCGGATCGTGATCCTGTTTATACTGAATCTGCCTATACGATATTTCTATCCTCACCCCTCATGCTGTGTTTGCCGGACATGTTCAGCCTGTCCGACAGCGCAAGGCCCGTCTGAATGTTCAGGCGGGCTTTTTTTTATGCACTGTATGCATGGCAGAGTACCAACATGATATACAGTGATGTATGTATTGTTTTATGATTGTGGTGTGGTGTGGTGTAGAAGAGATTGCATCATTGTTCAGATGGGTGATGAGCATGTTCTTCGCGATGCCTGCTGTGTTGTTGCACTGTATCAATCTGTTTTTTATGGATTGTACTTGTCTTGACCGTGCTGCCTTCACTTGGTACGGAGTTCGAAAGTATAGACAAGTCTTTGTCTGTGCACGCGACAGGCGTAACACCGTTTTAGGGGAACGGGGGGGATGATGCTGATAAGCCGTGACTGGAGCGGGGCTCTGGTCAAACCTGTTTTGACAGGATTTTATTGTTTAGGGGTAGTGATTGTACAGTTGACGCTGGAAGCTCATTCCGAGCAACTCTGGCGAATGTTATACATGTCATTTGCTCCTCTGATGTTGGTTGCACGATTTTGCCCATGGCAACGGCTTGCAGTGACAGCTTCTGTTCTGGCAATCGGTGTTCTGATTACAGGAGGAATTCTCAGCCCGCTTGAATTGGAAGTAATAGAGGAAAGCTTCATAATTATTCCTCTGTTGTATCTTGCTCTTTACCCGGGCAGGCCCTGGGCTTTTATTTGTTCACTGTTGCTTCTTATTCCGTATTTGTACGGAAGTGGTGAAGAACTTTTTGAAAATGTACTTGAGGACTGCCTAGAGCTGATAATCATTACAGCTTTTGCCAGTGTCATGACGTATTATCAGCAGCGGTCTTACCGGTTGATGCTGGGATATCGCGATGAAAGCCGGACTGACTATCTGACACAGCTCAAGAACAGGCTGGCGTACAGCATTTCACTAAGAACTCTTGAAAAGCGCTCCGTGCAGGAGCGTTGTCTGTATGCGCTGCTTCTGATTGATCTGGATGATTTTAAACGCATCAATGACCTGCACGGGCACAGTTACGGCGACCTGCTGTTAAAGCAGTTTGCACGCCGGATTTGTAAGCTTGATTTTCTGAATACCTACCGCATTGGTGGTGACGAATTTGCTATTCTGCTTCGTGAATCTGAAAACATGAACGCAGAAAAAGCAGCTGAAGCTATTTATGCTGTCAGTCGCGAACCGTATGATCTTGGCAACCGCTCCCTTGAAGTGGGACTTAGCATCGGTGTGGCCAGATATACTGGTGAGATACAGGGTAGCGAAGAACTTGAACGTAATGCCGATCTGGCGTTGTTTCAGGCAAAACAGGCCGGTAAAAACAAGGTCAGCTTTTTTGAGCCTACGATTTTAAAGGCAAGAGAACTGCAGGATAAGCTTGCACGTGACATGGGAGCTGCACTGGCCGCAGGCGAGTTTTTTGTGGTGTATCAGCCTAAAGTGGACATGCGGACAGGGTGTATTGTCGGGGCAGAAGCTTTGCTGCGCTGGGAGCACCCTGAGCTGGGAATGATAAGCCCTGCGGAGTTTATTCCCGTAGCGGAAATGACCAGACAGATAGTCCCGCTGGGGCGGTGGGTTCTGGAGCAGGCATGCCTGCAGGCGGCAACATGGCAGCAGAGGGGTGCCACCATAAACCTTTCTGTCAATGTCTCCGGTATGCAGTTTAAAAACGACAATATGGTTCAGGTTGTCGACGATGCGCTTACAATGTCCGGCCTGCCGGCAGCACAACTGGATGTCGAGATAACTGAAACAACCCTGATGGACGATTCTGCGTTTATCATTCCTCTGCTGGAACAGTTACGCGAAAGGGGCGTTGGGTTGGCGGTGGATGACTTCGGCGTAGCGTATTCATCGCTTAATCAGCTTAAAACATTACCCGTCACTGTGCTGAAAATTGATAAAAGCTTTGTGGATCATTGCCATACGGACACACAGGATCTGATGATAATCCGTTCGATTATTCAACTTGCGTCGAACCTCAACCTGTCTCTGGTTGCAGAAGGTGTGGAAGCTAAGGCGCAGGCAGAACTCTTGCTCCAAGAGGGTTGTCTTGTGGCTCAGGGCTTTTTCTACTACCGGCCCCTTGATGCACAGAGTTTTGAAAATCTGCTTTTGCCACCCGTCCCGCTGCAACAAGACTTAGGATAGTTCTTAGATGGTTCAGGTTGCCTGATTTGTCAGGCGGTATAGTGAACCTTTACTGCGTGCCCCTAACTGCATGCCCGTCAGTTGCGTAATGTCGCCTTCAAACGTGCGGGATGGAGCAGCAGGTCCAGTCCGTCGTTTATGTTGTGTATAGCAACTTGCGCGGCAATCAGTGCTGCCGTTGATGTGCCTTCAGTTCCGGTAATCGCAATGGAAAGTGCGGCTTCTTTCAGCATCAGCGCATCATTGCGACCGTTCCCCATAGCTACGCATTGCGTGGCTCCTAACTGCACAAGTACCTGAAGTTTGGCTTCTGCCTCTGAAAAACGTGCTTCATGCGGGTTCGGCTCCTCTTTTGCCGCATAAGTAGTTTCTTTACCTGTTAGGTCTTTTCCCTGCACATTTTCTTTTTGTGCGCTTCCAGCAGGGGGAGTGTCACGCTGTGATTCCATGATATTGATGTCCGGTGTGCTGCCTGCCACATCGTGCCCGCCACATGATGCGCCGGAGATATTGCGGTGCGCTGTGTGTAAAATCATCACTTCTACAGGAAGATCACGCACTGCTGCGGCAACGGAACCATGCGTGTTCGCTGTAAGCACAACAATGCGCAGTGATTCCGCAAGCTGTCGTATCCGCTTTGCAACGCCGTCTATCAGTGCGCCGTCTCTGGCTATTGTGCCATTGTAATCCAGCACCAGCGTTTTCAGATTTAAGGGGGCTCTGCCATGAATTTCTATATGCAGCATGATGCGTTCTCCAGATAGTTTTCAAGATCCGCTATTTCAGGCAGGCCGGATTCTTTTTTCCAGACTCGGGTTATGCAGCCTTCGTTCATCAATACCAATGTATCAGCAAGCCTGAGAGCCTGACCCAGACTGTGAGAGACCATCACGACGGGAAGGCGTCTTTTCAGCGAAGTGATAAGTTCTTCAATGGTGCGGGAGGCAACAGTGTCCAACGATGCAGTCGGTTCGTCCAGCAGAAGCAGTTCCGGCAACATCGCCAGTGAACGGGCAATGCACAGGCGCTGCTGCTGCCCGCCGGAGAGTGACTCCGCAGGGGCATCAAGCCGCTCGGATACTTCGCGCCATAGCCCTGCATCCTGCAATGCCTGCTGCATACGCTTGAAGATGGCTGATGAAGGCATATTCAAGACATGCTTGAGTGGCAATTCCATGTTCTTGCGGATGGAAACGGGCAGAACGTCCGGTGTCTGAAATACCATGCCTATGGCGGCCCGGAGTATCGGGACATCCCGTGCGGGCAGGCTGTAAACGTCTACATTTTTGCCGGACAGATTCAGGCGGATGCTTCCTGTTGTGGTGCATTCTGCCATGCACTCATTCAGTCTGTTGATTGCGCGCAGCAGTGTTGTTTTGCCCGAACCGGACCTGCCTACGATTACGGTGGCACCCTGCCGGGGTACTGCCAGCGTGACGTTATGCAGCGTCTGATGCTTGCCGAAGGACAAAGACAGTCCGCTGATGGTTACGGCTGCATCGGGTGAAATATCGGAAGTTCCGGTAGGAGGATATATGTCAGCGATGTTCATTACCCTGTCCTTGCCATTGTTTTTCTAACTTCTTTTGCAGCATGGCAGCGGCAGAAAGCAGGCTGACAGATATGGCCAGCAACACAAGAGTGGTAGCAAAGCCTTGCTGAAGGTCTGCTGCATCACGATACTGTGAGGCTCTGTAAAATATGGAAAAAGGCAGCGCTTCAAAACGTGAAGTAAGCCCTGCCGGCAGTCCCGCGTTGGCAATGGCTCCTGTCAGCATGATAACTGCCGTATCTTCTGCGGCGCGACCTGCAGCAAGAAGGATTCCACCGAGAATTCCCCGTGTTGAAGCAGGCAGCAATACATGGCGCAGAGCCTGCCAAGTGTCCATGCCCAGCGCGCTGGCTGTCAGGTGCAATCTGTCCGGCAGGGCTTCCAGCGTTCCGCGTGTGGTGGAAACAAGAACAGGCAGAACAAGCAGCGCAAGGCATGATGCCGCCAGCAGCATTGAAGGTTCCGCATCTGGGGTAATGGTGCGGCGCAGGGCAAGCATCAGCAAAAATCCGAACAGCCCCATAACCACAGAAGGTATGCCTGCCAGCAGGTCGATGCAGAATCCCAGAGAAGCTTTGACCTTGCCTGAAGCATAACAGGCCAGATACACCCCGCAGCCGATGCCGGGGACAAGCGCCAGCACCATAGTGAGAACAAGCAGCGATATAGTGCCGATACAGGCAGGCCAGATACCGTCCCAGACGGGCAGGCGGCCGGTTATGGCGTAAAAGGGCGGCGTATCGCCGAAGAAAAGCGTCAGCCCGAGGGCGCCGCTGCCGCGTATGATCAGAAAAGCAAGTAATGTCAGGATGACAGCGGGAACAAGCACCCCCGACAGCCATGCGAGGACATGTATTGTGCGTACAGCAAAGGCAGGACGGGCAGAAGCTGTTTTGCGTATGGGGCTGCTCATGCCTGTTCTCCGGATTTCAGAATAGCCCGCAGAGCCAGCTGTACGATGGTGTTGAAAAGCAGCAGAAGGCAACCGGCTATGAATACAGAACTATACAAAGCGCTGTTGCTGTCTGTGGCAATAACAAGGCCGATATGGGCTGTAAGAGCTCGTACGCTGTCAGAAAGAGCCAGAGGCCACTGCGGCGCGTTACCTGCCAGCATCAGGGGAATAAGCGTATCACCGATTGCTCTGCCGAAGCCAAGCACGGCTGCGGCTGCGCAGTTCTTTCTGCATGCGGGCAGAACCAGATGTACCAGCGTCTGGGCGGGGGTAAAGCCAATGGCGGCACCGCTAAGGCGCAGTCTGTTTTCTGCCTGCTGCATACCGGCATCCATCACCAGAGCCATGGTAGGCAGCGCAACAAGCGATAACACCAGCGCCGCTGCGGCAATGCAGAATCCGGAACCGCCTACAACTCCCCGCATGGCCGGAACCAGCAGGAACACTGCTGCAAACCCATACACCACAGTGGGAAAAGCGGTCATACCGCGTAAGAGCAGGGTCAATGCCCGTCCTGCAGGGCGCGGGGCCAGACCATGTATACAGCAGCATACTCCCAGCGCCAGCGGCCAGCCGATCAGCAGTGCAGACAGGCTGAGGCCGACAGTCGCAGCCAGCATGGGCATAATGCCATACAGCCCTTTGGCGGGGTGCCAGACAGCACCCAGAATGGAAAGACCCTGCCCGCCGGAAAAGACGGGCAGGGCGAAAACAATAAGAAAGCCGAAGATAGCTGCCACAGCCGTGGCAACAGTGGCTGCAGATGCAACCAGCACAACGCGTGCGCAACGGCTTTGCGTTCTGACCATGTTATTTTGCTACGGGAATGTATCCGCTGGCACTGATGATTTCAGCGCCTTCGGGGGTGTACAGATATTCAATGAATGCTTTCACCACACCGGAAGGCTCGCCTTTGGTGTTCATATACAGCTTGCGGGTAACGGTGTAGCTGCCGTTGGCGGCATTTTCCTGAGTGGCGGTCATGCCGTCCACGACAGGGGCTTTAACGGAAGTATCAATATGGCCGATACCCACGTAGCCGATTGCACCGGGGTCCTGAGCCACTGCAGTTTTCATGGCGCCGTTGGAAGGTACAACGTTGGCGGACATGGCGATGTCACCTTTTGCAAGCAGCTTTTTATAAAAAACTTCTCTCGTGCCGCTGGCTTCGTCTCTGGTGTACAGGTTGATGGCCTGATCTGCGCCGCCAACTTCATTCCAATTGGTCACTTTACCGGCAAAAATAGCCTGAACCTGTGCAGAAGTAAGTTCATTAACGCCATTTTGCGGGTTGATTACCAGTGCTACACCGTCAACAGCAAAGGGGAAGCTGACAAGGCCGTACTTTTCCACTTCTTTATCAGAAAGAGCGCGACCGGTGTTGCCGATATCTACCAGCCCTTCACCGGCCTTTTGTACCCCGACGCCGGAGCCGCCAGCTGCAATGCTGATACGGATTTCAGGATTCGCGATCATAATGCGCTTGGCAGCCTCTTTCATGACGGGGATGTGCGCTGTTCCGCCTGCAATATCAATTGTTCCCTTTTGCCCTTTAAAGGCATCCAGAGGAGCCGCATGTGCCATGACTGCTGTAAGCATGATGCAAAGGCACGACATAAATAACGTACGAATGGAACGAAGCATGGTGATTCTCCCTGATCTAGATGTGCGTTGCCTGTGGTGGGTAAAATACAGTGAGCAACCTGATAATATGTTGGGACAATATGCGTACCGGCGCATGTCGGCAAATAGATAATCGCCAGTGCTATGTACAAAATATATTTGTTTTATCTATGAGAAGTGCATGATTGTACAGTGACCATGCCGGAAACGCGTTGCTCCAAAAATGCAGGGCAGACAAATGTACTCCGGTGGCGGTAAGGACGGACCTTTGCGGGCGCAAAGCATGCGATATGGTCGGAACGCTGTATTCAGTGATGGCTGCAAAAGAATACTGTTTGTGGAATAGCAGGATATTACTATAGTAGAATTCATATGTTGTACGACCATTCATGAAGACCTAGGAGCTTGATATGAGATTGATACCTGTTCATGACAGTCCCGGATGGTGGGCAGCACGGTACATTGCCCGTGCAATCAGAACGTTTGCACCTCAGCCGGATAAACCTTTTGTGCTGGGGCTTCCGACGGGCAGTACTCCGCTGGAAATGTACAGGGAACTTATCAGATTATATCAGGCAGGCGAGGTGAGCTTTGCGAATGTGGTCACGTTTAATATGGATGAATACGTGGGACTGCCGGAAGGCCATTCGCAAAGCTACAAGCACTATATGCATGAGAACTTTTTTAATCACATCGACATTTCATTGCAGAATGTCAATCTGTTGAACGGAAATGCGGATGATCTTGAGGGTGAGTGCGCCGCTTATGAACAGAAGATACATAGCTGCGGCGGGGTGCATATTTTTGTGGGCGGGGTAGGCACTGACGGGCACATTGCTTTTAATGAGCCTGCATCTTCTCTGGCATCTCGTACGCGGCTTAAAACGCTTACAGAAGAAACCCGTGCTGCGAATTCACGTTTTTTTGCCGGAATCGATGAAGTACCCCGCTTTGCACTGACGGTAGGTGTGGGGACGGTGCTGGATGCACACGAAGTCATTATTCTTGCGTCAGGCATGAGCAAGGCTCTGGCCGTTCACTACGCAGTGGAAAAAGGTGTAAACCATTTATGGACTGTTTCGGCCCTGCAACTGCACCGGAAAGCCATAATGGTATGCGACGAGGCCGCCACGATGGAACTGAAGGTAAAAACGTTACGGTACTTTCAGCAGATAGAGGCGGAGAACCTTGCTGACCCTAAGTAGATAAAAAACGGAGCTGAGTTGTCGTGAAGTCGTAAGGAGCTCTGACGTTACTTAAGGGTATCGAAAAACAGGCTGGCTCGGTATGTTGTTAGGGGTATCCATGGTGCTGTGTGTGATTTTCTTGAATGATACAGTAAGAATACGGGTTGTTGCCGCATGGTTTCAAGTAGCGGTTCCCTGACTGATAGCAGACCACCTTCAGGCACATACTCGCTGGATACGGGGATGCTTTACCTGTTTTGAGCAGGTGTTGTTACCGGATGGCAATGAGAAATATTATTATAGGCTGGCGTGCAGAAGTGATGATTTAGAAAGGATAATGCTATGAGAATAGTATGTTACCTTGTTTTGTTAGTGTGATGTCCTGTCACGAAAGCATACTTGTAACCTGTTGCAGAGGCCGCAGTATACGCTGCGGCCTCTGCTTTTTATTCAATGTGTACATGTTGTTATCCATGAGGGACGGGCTATGAGGCGTCGTATGAAATTGCCGTGACGTTACGCGCATCTGCTGCTGACCATAAGGTTATAAGTTACTGAATGATATTTCAGGCTGTAGAATTTTCTCATCATTTATCAGGTGCTGCAACAAGCGAAGCCACAACCGGACTATCATGCCGGACGTGTTCAGTAAGCCAAGGGGAAGGGCGCTTACCGGTTGTACTTGTGAGGTGAACGATGAACAGTGAACAGTTGGTGCCGGATGAAAAATTTCGCCTGAAGGAACTCTCACACTACGGAGTGGTACTGGACGAAAAAGAAGAGGCATTCTGTGATATCGCAAAGATAGCAATGTTGTTTACCGGAAATGCCTTTCGGCGGTGTCAGTCTGGTAGATAATAACAGAGTGTGGCTGAAAGGCCGGGTAGGGGTTGATGTGGCATGGCTGGAACGTGAAGGCGCGTTTTGTTCTTACGCTGTGGAGTCCAGCGAAGATATGTTTATTGTGCCGAACACCCTGCAAGACGAAAGGTTTGCAGGGAATCCTCTTGTGTGCTCTGCACCCGACATCCGTTTTTATGCCGCTGCAAATCTTATCGGGCATAGAGGCTATAATCTTGGCACATTATGGGTGATGGGGCAGGCTGAGAATGAGCTGACAGAAGACCAGCGCAATGCCATGCGGGGGCTTGCAGGACAGGTCGTCCGCCTGCTTGAAATGCGGTATCAGAATGCAGTGACAGGGCTGCCCAACAGAGGTGCTTTTGTCAGCAACCTGCAGTGCGCTTTAAACCAGCAGGAAGGTAGCGAAACGTGCCGCCTTGCCAGTTGTTCGCGCCGGACTGCAGAAGGTAAATGCCTGAGCAGGATGCAGAAGAAAAACGCAGTCATCGGGTGCATAAAGATACACAACCTGCACCTGATCAATACCGCATATGGCTCAAATACAAGTGAAGAGTTGCTGCACAAGCTGACTGCCAGATTGCAGGAATGGGTGGGCGAGCATAATCTGCTGGCCCATCTGGAGAATGACGATATTGCTTTTGCGTTGTTCGAAAATACGTTTGTTGCAGATAGCCTGCTGAAAGAGTTGGTGCTCTCCCTTTCGTATCCCGTGGAAGTAAGCGGCAGTATGCTGCATTTGAGTACCTCCGTCGGGGTTTCTCATTTTCCGGATTCAGGGCGGGGGGCTTCTGCCTTGCTGGACCAGGCTTCGGCTGCTGCCAGCCGTGCGGAAGAGATTCCGCCTGCTACTGTCCTGACATTTTTTGACAGTCAGGCCCATCAGATAGTGAAGCACGTTGAGTTTATAAAGCAACTCCCCGAGTATCTGCGCAATCGTAATTTCATTCCATATTATCAGCCTCAGGTTGATACCAGTACAGGCCGCCTAATCGGCTTTGAAGCACTGGCGCGCCTTCGGTGTCCTAAGCTGGGCCTGATCGGGCCGAATAAATTCATTCAGCCTGCAGAACAAAGCGGCTTAATCTACGAAATTGACATACTGATGTTCGATGAAACATGCCGTAATTTGCGAAACTGGATGGATGAAGGCCTGAATGTTGTCCCTGTGGCCGTGAATCTTTCCAGAATGAGCGTGTCAAATCCTGACTTATTACAAAGGCTGCGGACGAGTCTGGCATATTACAAGGTGCCTCCGGAGCTTGTTGAACTTGAAATGACAGAGAGTGGCTTTTCAGAAGATCCGAAGAAAGTGGCAACGCGCATACAGGAGCTGCATCACCTTGGCCTCAAGGTCGCTATTGATGATTTCGGCACCGGTGTATCAAACCTCAGCACTATCAGGGACATTCCGTTTGAGCGCTTAAAGGCAGACCGGCTTTATGTTCATGGTGCTTCTGCCAATCTGCATGTAGGCGGTATCCTGCGTTTTATCAAAGGAATCAGTGACGTTTTTAATACGGAGCTGCTGTGCGAAGGGGTTGAAACTACAGAAGACCTGCAGTGGATTACCGCCCTCGGATGTTCAATGTTTCAGGGGTGGTATTTTTCCAGAGAGCTTCCGCCGGAGAACGTTCCAGACTTGTTGAAGAGCCTTGAGGAGTTTTATGCCGCCGGAAACGGTCAGGTGCAACGGCATGAAGAGCTTGCAAGGGTGCTGCAACAACAGGTGGCCCTTGCATATTCCGTGTAGGCTGGTTTGAGCGGGGAGTGTTGGGCTGCTGCGTCGCAATGGGCACGGTGTCCAGCGATGTTGCCATAGGGCGGAGTGCAAAAAGGCGGGTAGTATGCCTGCTGACAGGCGGGCTGGTTCCGGCCCGAACATGTGCGTGGACGGCGTTTGCAACAACTGAAAGTGCACACCGATAAGAAAAATCCCCTGCCTATTTCATAAGCAGGGGATTTTGAAGTTGTGGAGCTCTCAAGCAGAATTGAACTGCTGACCTCATCCTTACCAAGGATGCGCTCTACCTACTGAGCTATGAGAGCACCATTATATGCTTTGGCTATCTTTAGCGTTAGCGCCGTATTTTTCCGGCACGCTCAACCAGCTGGCAGTATTGCCGCGGGAGCTTCGTCGAAAGCCTTAGCGACTATAACAGTCGTATAAGTCGGGATTAAAAATCAGCCCCCCGAATTTTCATTCGAGGGGCTGTGGGGTTTAAGCGTATGGTCGGGATGAAAGGATTTGAACCTTCGACCCCTTGAACCCCATTCAAGTGCGCTCCCAAACTGCGCTACATCCCGACGTCGCGAGAGAGGTGTTTACGTCGGTAGGGCGGTGGTGTCAACAAGAAAAATGAAATTTTTTTGATTTATTTCTTATAGAGGAATACAGGGTCGAACTGTGCTATTATTGCAGTTACGTGCTGTTGTGTTCATGTTGTTTTTGATAGCAACTTATGCCCGTTGTCATTCTCAGGGTACAGCGAGGGAGCTTATGTTTTCGTCTGTCAGAAGAGCCCGTACTATTACGCCATACGATTTACGAACGCTTATCAACCGGAAAAATGAAGCAGAGTATCTGATTGTGGATGTGCGCCATGAAGCGGAATTCCGTCAGGGGCACATCCCCGGTGCTGTGCTGATACCGGTTGCGGAACTGGAATCACGTCTGCATGACCTCGACCCTGAACGCGAGTATGTTTTTTATTGTCACTCCGGCGGGCGGTCTACTGCTGCAGCCCTGCTGGCTGAAGAAAGCGGTCTGCTGCGGGGGCAGCTTTATAATCTTTCTGGCGGAATTATGGCGTGGGAAGGGCTGGCAGTAGCGGATGTACCACGCATTGCGGTGTTTGAAGGTGTCTCAAGCATTGCGGAACTCCTGCTTCGTGCCATAGACATGGAAAAAGCGGCTTATTTGCTCTATTCGCGGGTTCGCGAAGCCGCATCCAGAGAGACTGTCTGTTCTCTGATGGATACGCTTGTAAACATGGAAGAAGCCCATGCCAGGGTGGTGTACAGCTATCTGAAAAAACAGATGCCGGATGTGAAGCCCTTTACCGAGCTTTTTGATGAACTTAGCGGTAATGTTCTTGAAGGCGGGCTTAGTGTGGAGGAGTTGGACCCGTGGATACGCGGAGCAAGCACCGGTGATTGTATGGAAATTGCCGATCTGGCGCTGGAGGTGGAATCTAACGCGCTTGATTTATATAGGACGTTGGCCTTTGAGGCTGCCAGAGCCGCCATTCGTCGTAATTCAGCCTTTATTAGTGACGCCGATGGAAAGCCGAAGAAAGAGCTGAAGGACGAGCCTGCCATGTTCGGAACGGGGATTGATCTGGCTGAGGCTGTAGACGCGTTTACCGATCTGGCCCAGCAGGAAAAACAACATACACGAATAATATTGCAACATATGGACGTGTTTCAAAAGGATTAATGTTGATGCAGCGTTATCACACACAGGTGACTGATGCATAAGCGTGCTGAATCTGCAGTTGGAAAGGATGATGGGCAGGCGGGAGACAAGGTGCGGGAAGCGATAGCCGTGGCGTTGCAACGGTGTGCTAGTTACTCGCGTCCGTTGTTGGAAAAAGCCTGTGCGGATGCGCTAGAGGCTGCTGGCTGGAAGCCGGAGTTCGGTTGCAGGCTGCTTATCAAACCCAACCTCCTTCGTGCTCAGGCTGACGGGCTATGCTGTACGCACCCTGAAGTGGTTCGAGCTGCCGTAATATATGCGCAGGCTTGCGGAGCCCGCGTAACTGTGGGGGATTCTCCTGCTTTTGGTTCTGCCGTGCGCGTGGCGGACAGCATCGGCCTGCTAGAGGCCCTGAAGGGGCTGGATGCGCCGGTTGTCACATTGGATAGCCCGATTTCCTGTATATTGCCTTCTGGAATTAGCATCGGTATTGCGCGACTTGCGCTGGAGTCTGATGCTCTGCTTAATCTGCCAAGAGTCAAAGCGCACAGCCAGATGAGGCTGACTTTGGCTGTGAAAAATCTTTTCGGATGCGTTTCCGGCGTCAGCAAAGCAATTGCACATACGAAGCACGGTGACAGGGGAAACCGTTTCGAGTCGATGATTGTGGAACTGGACGAGATGTTGCCCCCCACTGCGGCGCTTGTGGACGGTATCACTTGTATGCATCGTACTGGCCCTTCAGGGGGGGACCCGTATTCGTTGGGGCTTATCGGGGCGTCGACAAGCTGCATTGCGCTGGACACGGCTTTGTACAGCGTGCTGCAGCTTCAGGCAGAAGATTTGCCCTTGTGGGCAGAGCTGCAACGCCGGTCAGCGCTTGGAGCTTTTGCAGCAGACCTGATGTTTCCTTTATTGAAACCTGAGGATTTCGAAGCGGCAAATTTTGAAATCCCTCGCCAGCTGAAGCCAGTCAGCTTTCGTCCTGCAACTCTTTTGCGCAGTCTGGCAAGGCGCATCTGGCACAGGTACGGGCCTTCCAGCCAGTAACTGTAGCGAGCAGGTGTTTGTAACGTCGCAACGCTTGTGCGGAAAAGCATGTTACGAAAAGCGTTTCCTGCCAGCGACTTTTTTTGCAGGCAAAGACATTACGGCAGGACCACAGAGAGCTGAGGCGACGCAGTTTTTTTTATGCTATCGGTCGTGCCGCAGGCTGAAATCAGAAAAGTTCTTTTTGCCTGTGCAGCGGCTGGCTGTTTACAGGTTTCTTCATGTAGGTACTGTAGCTGCACCGTTTGCAGACTGTCCGCTGCTTATGATCTTCTGCAAATCAAAATAGATAGTTATAGGTGGAAAAGCATCGTTATCAGATATTGATAAGGCCCCTTTCGGGGCCTTTTGTTATGTACATACTATGTGGTCGCATCTAGCGCTGCATGTCGTCCATTAAACTGCGCAGGGTGCCTGCCTGCCCAGCCAGATGCGAGATGTCACCTGCAGATTCGCTGATCAGGCGGCCGTTGTCCTGAGCAAGCGTATTCACCTCTTCCACGCTGCGGGTAATTTCTTCGCTTGCAGCAGATTGTTCCTCTGCAGCAGTGGCTATGGATTGCACCTGTCCTGCGGCATCTTCGGCCAGTCTGACAATTTCGGCCAGCGTCTTTCCTGAAGATAATGACTTGCTTGCCGCGTTGGCAATGGCTTTTGCAGCCGCATCCATTCCTTCAACGTTGGTACGTGCAAGGCTTTGGATTGTGCGGATTGTTTCTCCCACTTCCTTGGTGGCGGTCATGGTTTTTTCTGCCAGCTTGCGCACCTCATCCGCCACAACTGCAAAGCCTCGTCCCGCTTCACCTGCACGAGCGGCCTCAATGGCTGCGTTCAGTGCCAGCAGGTTTGTCTGGTCGGCTATGTCGTTGATCACGTTAATAACTTCTCCGATAGAGTCGGACTGCTGGCCCAGCTTGTGCATATTTCCTGTCAGGCTGTCCGCAAGCTCCTTCAGTTCACTCATGGCGGCCACGGTAGAGGCCACAGATTCCGCACCTTCCAGAGCCTTTATGCGAGATTCTTCAGTTTGCAGGGCTGCTTCTGCGGCATTTCGTGCAACCTCCATCACCGTGGCATTCATCTCTTCCATGGCTGTTGCGGTTTCGTTGATTCTGGCCATCTGCATGTCAGTGCCGTGGCTGATGTCATTGCTGCGCATGTCCAGATCGCCTGTTGCTTCGGCAATGGCGTTGACTACTCCTTCCAGCCTCTGAGCGGCCTGCAGGATACCTTCACGGGTGGCCTGCTCCGCGCGGGCCATGGCTTCTTTTGTCTTTTCTGTCGCTTCCTGAGCCGCACGGGCCTGCCTGTTGGCTTCGGCTTCTTTAATTTTAACGTCTTCTATTGTTTCCGAAAGGTTCTGAACCATCGTATTCAGGGATGTCTGCAACTGCGCGATTTCGTCTTTGCCGGTTACGTCAAGCTCAGTATTCAGGTCGCCTTCTGCAATGCGCTGTGCTGCATCTGTAGTAGTGCGAAGAGGCTTTGTGATACTGAGGATAATCAAGGTACATACAGGCAATACGATGAGCAACAGCAGGACGCCGAGAATGATAACAATGCGGAGAATGGCACTATCGACCATTTCATGTGTTGTCTGGCTGAGTGCGTCTTTTTGCGCGGCTATATTGTCAATGTATACGCCTGTACCAATCCAGTATTTTGTACCGGGAATGAGCGTAGCATATGAAATTTTTGGTTGAACACCTTTGCCTGGCTTGTTGAAAGAATACTCTACATATCCGCCGCCATTGATTGCTGCTTTTTGCAGTTCCTGAATGAATAATAAGCCGTCTGGGTCTTTGCTTTGCTTCATGTCCGTACCGACCAGAGACGGCTTAGGCGGCATAGCAACGGCAGTAGAGTCTTTGAATATGAAGTAGTAACCGGAGCGATCTTCTTCGTAGCGGATATCATTTACTGAGTTTTGCAATAAAACGCGCTGTTCTTCTGGATTTGTAACACGCTTTAGCTGTGATGCTAAACTTGATGCCAGAGCATCTGTACTGATTTTGAGCTTATTTTGTTCCCCCTTGAACATAGCAGATTGAGTTTCATTGATTGAGAAATCTATAATTCCATTCTGTATGTGCAAAAGTGAAGTGATAGAAAGTAAGATACATGAAAGCAGTAATACAACAAGAAAGATAATCCGAACACGAATACTGAACCGTCTCATTAAAAAACCTCCAAGACCAGGAATATGAAAGTGTGACTCTAATTCTATTATAATTGCATCTAACATAATGCACATGCGTGTCAAATAGAATGAGTGACACTGTGCAGTCTTTTAAGTTTTTTGTTGAGAGTGTATACAAAACAAGAACAGGCAGGCCCGCGCGGGCCTACCTGTCGTTTTATGGGTACGGGGAGCTTGCTAGCGTTTCAGTTCTTCAACCAGCTGGCTGAGCGTGGTTGCCTGTTCGACCAGCTGCGAAACATCCTGCACGGTTTCTCCCACCATTCTGCCGTTATCCTGTGCAAGGTTGTTCACCTCTTCTACGCTTCTGGTAATCTCTTCACTGGCGGCGGATTGCTCTTCGGCTGCAGTTGCGATTGACTGAACCTGACCGGCAGCCTCCTGCGCCATGGCTACGATTTCTTCAAGCATTTGACCTGAGGATGCAGAGAGTGTCGCAGCATTATCAATAGCCTTGGAGGCTTCATCCATACCTTCAACGTTGGTCCGTGCCAGTGATTGTATCGAACGGATGCTGTCGCCGACCTCTTTTGTGGCGGTCATGGTTTTTTCTGCCAGCTTGCGCACTTCGTCTGCCACCACAGCGAATCCGCGGCCGGCATCACCTGCGCGGGCTGCTTCGATGGCTGCGTTCAGCGCAAGCAGGTTTGTCTGGTCAGCTATGTCGTTAATCACGTTGATGATGGCACCGATTGATTCGGACTGCTGACCCAGCTGGTGCATATTATCCTTAAGATCGCCAGCCAGATTTTTTAGCTGGTTCATGGCAGTGACGGTTGCAGATACGACTTGCGCCCCCTCAAGCGCTTTTTCGCGTGAACTGTTGGTCTGTTCAGCGGCTTCAGAGGCATTGCGGGCCACTTCCATGACTGTCGCGTTCATTTCTTCCATGGCGGTTGCGGTTTCATTGATTCTGGCAACCTGCATCTGCGTTCCGTTGCTGATTTCCGTACTGCGGTGGTCGATGTCGCCCGTTGCTTCGGATATGGCATTGACTACACCTTCCAGCCGCTGGGCTGCTGCAAGCATACCTTGCCTTGTTGCCTGCTTTGCCTGCTCCATAGCTTCTTTGGTCTGCTCTGTTGCCTGGCGCGCAGCCTCAGCCTGACGGTTAGCTTCTGCTTCTTTTTGTTTTACGTCTTCTATGGTCGCAACAAGCTGGGTCACCATCTGGTTCAGCGAGCGCTGCAGTCTTGATATTTCATCCTTACCTTCTTCATCCAGCGTGACATCCAGATTTCCGCTGGCAATTTCCTGTGCGGCGTCTGTTGTTTTACCCAGCGGCCTGGTGATGCTTAGAATTATGCCCACGCAGACAGGGGCTACAACTAGCAGCATAAGCGCTGCAAGTATTGAGTAGAGTACCAGTTGCTCGCTGTTTTCAATTTCGTGTGCGCTGGCAGCAATATGCTCTTTCTGAGCTTCGATGTTATCAATGTAGACGCCGGTTCCAAGCCAATACTTAGTACCCGGAATATAGCGGGCGTAGGCAAGCTTGGGCTGCAAGCCCTTACCTGGCTTGTCGAAGATATACTCTACAAAACCACCACCGGCTTCAGCAGCTTTGCTGAGTTCGGTAATGAATTGGATGCCGTTGGCATCGCGGGCTGCCCCCATATCTGTTCCCACAACAGATTTTTTAGCTGGCAAAGCAACGTTCGTAGTGCCTGTAAAGATGAAGAAGTAGCCGGATTTGTCGTCTTCAAAGCGGATGGCATCCACTGCGGCACGTAATGCTTCTTCCTGAATTGCGGCGGGAGCGGAGGTGTCTATGAGCGTACTCAGGCTGATGGCCATACTGTCTACCGCAACAGTAAGTTTATGCTTTTCGCCTTCCAGCATGATTTCCTGCGCGGCACCTAGGTTGTAATCCATTACCTTACCTTGCATTCTGGTAAAGAGAGCGGAGACAAGAGCAATGCAAAGGATAAGGAAAGCCACTAACATGATGATGCGTATACCAATGTTGATTGATCTAAGCATAACTTTCCCCCCATAATGAATATTGAAGCTTCTTTTCTATAATTAGTGCAGACCCATGTTTTGTTAAGGTGATACCCGTTAGAATGTTGTTTTATAAAATAAGCAGCCTCGCGATGAGGCTGCTTTGATTAAAGGTCAGGAGATTTCGTTAACGTTTCAGCTCTTCCACAAGATCAGTCAGAGTTGCAGCCTGTTCGGCAAGCTGGGAAATATCCTGAACGGATTCTCCGACCATTCTGCCGTTGTCCTGCGCAAGGTTGTTAACTTCTTCAACGCTGCGGGTGATTTCTTCACTGGCAGCGGACTGTTCTTCCGCAGCGGTGGCAATGGACTGCACCTGCCCTGCGGCATCTTGTGCCAGTTTGACAATTTCATCTAGCATCACGCCCGAAGAGGCAGAAAGCTCCGCCGCTCCATCAATGGCTTTGGCAGCATCGTCCATGCCTTCCACGTTTGTACGGGCAAGGTCCTGAATGGCCTTGATGCTGTCGCCGACTTCCTTGGTCGCTGTCATGGTCTTTTCTGCCAGCTTGCGTACTTCATCAGCGACAACCGCAAAACCGCGACCGGCATCGCCGGCGCGGGCTGCTTCGATGGCTGCGTTCAACGCCAGCAGGTTTGTCTGGTCTGCAATATCATTAATCACGTTGATGATAGCGCCGATTGATTCAGACTGCTGTCCAAGCTTGTGCATGTTGCCTTTAAGGTTGTCAGCAAGACTTTTCAGGTCATTCATTGCCTTGACGGTGGTAGAGACGACTTCTGCCCCCCGCAGCGCTCTCTGGCGGGAATGATCTGTCTGTTCTGCTGCTTCGGCCGCGTTACGCGCTACTTCCATAACTGTAGCGTTCATTTCTTCCATGGCGGTCGCTGTCTCGTTGATCCGCGCCATCTGCATTTCGGTACCGTTGCTGATTTCGCTGCTGCGACTATCAAGGTCCGCTGTGGCTTCGTTAATGGCGGCTACGACACCTTCAAGTCTGCGTGCGGCAGCCAGCATGCCGTTGCGGGTAGCCTGTTCTGCACGTGCCATGGCTTCTTTGGTCTGTTCTGTGGCTTCGCGAGCGGCTTCTGCCTGCTTATTTGCTTCAGCTTCTTTGATTTTTACATTTTCAATGGTTTTGACCAGCTCGGAAACCATGCTGTTAAGCGAGCCCTGCAGGGCGGCAATTTCGTCTTTGCCCACTACATCAAGGCTTACGTCGAGGTTGCCCTGAGCGATAGCCTGCGCAGCTTCTGTGGTAACGCGAACCGGTTTAACAATGCTGGAGATGATCAGCACGCAGATGGGCAGAACAATAAGCACAATAACAGCGCCGATGATCGCCGTAAGATTAAAGACCGAATTGTGCACCATCTCGTCTGAGGCAGCCTGAATGCGGGCTTTTTCCGCCTCAATGTTGTCGATGTATACACCGGTGCCGATCCAGTATTGTGTTCCCGGAATCATTACAGCAAAGGCAAGCTTCGGCTGCAGCCCTTTGCCCGGTTTGTCGAAGATATAGTTTACAAATCCGCCGCCTTTCTGAGCAGCTTTGCTGAGTTCGCTGACGTAATAAACGCCGTCGTCGTCTTTTACTTTTGAAAGGTCTTTACCGATAAGCGATTTTTTGGTGGGCAGAGCGACAACGGTGGTTCCTTCGTATACAAAGTAGTAACCGGACTTGTCGTCTTCAAAACGTATGTTTTCAACAGCTTGCTGAACCATACGCACCGGATCAGCCCCTGTCGGGGCACCGGCAAGCAGGTCTCCGAGAGCTGTGGCGATGCTCTCTGTGGCGATCTGGATTTTCTGCTGCTCTTCTTTGAGCATTACCTGCTGCGTTTCGCTTATGTTGAACTTAACGATACTCTCCTGAGTGTTAAGTGATGCAAGCATCACACCCGCAATACATAGTATAAGCAGAACTACCAGCGCAATGACTCTGGCTCTGACTGTAAAATTGCGTAGCATAGACTCCTCCCGAATCTTAGGCATGTAATATAACAATAGGCTATCGTGCTGTAGCTTAAAAACACTTATCGATCATATTAGATTATAGTCTAGGGTAAATGTAAAAAAGGCCACCGAAAGACGGTGGCCTTTAGTATTATAACATGCGGCGATGAAGTTTATTTCATCTTGTCGGCAAGCAGCTCTGCAACGTGACGGACTTCAATGTCACGTCCGGAGGACTTGCAGCCGCCGCGCAACTGCATAATGCAGCCGGGGCAGTCGGCTACCATTTTCTTGGCGCCGGTTGCTTCGGTGTTATTCAGTTTCTTTTCAAGCAGCTTTTCCGACAGTTCGGGGAACTTGACGGAGAATGTACCGCCAAAGCCGCAGCATACTTCTTCTTCTTCTGCCTTTGCGTAATCGGCAGCCATGTTGATGAGGTTGCGGGGCTGTTCGGTAACATGCAGACCGCGGCAGAGGTGGCAGGATGCATGGTATGCAACCTTTTCATCGCTCTTTTCGAATTCTTCGGCCTTAACGCCCAGCACATCGTGGGTGAAGGAGCTGAAGTCGATGACGCGCTCAGAGAACTGCTTGGTGCGGATGCTCAGTTCAGGCTTTTCAGCCAGCAGGTTAGGATATGTTTCCTTCAGCTGCGAGGCACAGGAAGCGCAAAGTGTAACGATGTAGTCGTACTTTGCAGGATCAAATGCCATAACGTTCTGTGCGGCAACATCAATAGTGGCCTGACGTTCACCCATCATCTGCACGGGCAGACCGCAGCAGCTCTGTTCCATGGGGAAGTCCACATCAACGCCGTGTGCGCCGAAGATCTTAACAGCGGCCTTCATCTGTTCGGGGTAGACAAAGTCCTGTACGCAACCTGCAAACAGGGCAACGCGCAGTTTGGGACTGGTCACTTTGGGCTTGATTGCTTCAAATTCGTCACGGAAAGCCTTGTCGGCAACGGACGGGAAGCGACGGAAGCCCTGATCCTTCATGAACATGAGGGGCAGGTGGCGGAGGTAGGGACCGTCCTGAACAGGCTTTTGAGCCCATTTGCCGAAGCGCAGCAAAGTGTGGAACAGCTTGCGGTTTTTCAGCACCTTGCCCAGCAGGTTGGTTTCAACCGGCATACCGCCTTCTTCGTTCAGGCGTGCGCGGATGTCTTTGATCAGGCGGGGCAGATCAATGCCACCGGCGCAGATGTTTTTGCAGGCCTCACAGTTGATGCAGTTGTGTACAAGGTTTTTGGCCTTGTCGGAACCGTGGAAGAAGTATGTGAGGATGAGGCCGATGGCGCCGATGTAGATGTGACCCATCTTGTGACCGCCGACCAGACGGTACACGGGGCACACGTTTGCGCAGGCGCCGCAACGGATGCAACGCAGTACCTGCGAGTAAAGCGGATCGTCAGCCATTGCACGGCGACCGTTGTCCAGAAATACGATATGCATTTCTTTTTTGCCTTCGGGACCGGTTTCGCACTCGTTGGCACCGGTGATCCAGGTGACGTACGAGGTGATGGCCTGACCGGTAGCGTTACGGGGCAGAGCCTTCAGCGAACGCAGGGCGTCGTGCATGTTGGGCACCAGCTTGTCCAGACCTGCCAGTGCAACGTGCACGCGGGGCAGGGTGGAAACCAGACGGGCGTTACCTTCGTTGGTTACCAGACCGATGGTACCGGTGGAAGCCACACAGAAGTTGGCACCGGTGATGCCCATTTCGGCTGTGGCGTATTCTTTACGCAGTTCGCGGCGTGCAACCTTGGTCAGCTTCTGCGGGTCGTTCTCCTGCTTCTGCTTGGTTACGTCGCTGAAAAGGTCGGCAACCTGATAACGGGAAAGGTGGATAGCCGGCATAACCATGTGGGAAGGACCTTCATGGCGCAGCTGAATGATCCATTCGCCAAGGTCGGTTTCCACAACTTCGAACTCGTTTTCAACAGCATGGTTGAACTGAGTTTCTTCGCTGGTCATGGACTTGGACTTGACGATTTTCTTTACGCCGGCTTCACGGCCGATTTTGGCGATGATGTCGTTGGCTTCCTGTGCGGTTTTAGCCAGATGCACTTTTACACCGCGCTTTTCAGCTTCTTCCTTGAACTGAGCATACAGCTCGTCCATGCGCTGGGCTGCGGCGTCTTTGGCGTCTGCAATTTCGCGGATCAGAGCCTGAACATCCATGTCTTTAAAAGCATTGGCGCGGCCGATGGGGTACGCAACCGCGAACTTGTCCATGGTAGAGCGCAGAAATTCATTATCCAGAGATTCACGCAGCTCGGCGCGGTATTCTTTCAGATTCTTTGCGTCTTGCATCGAATTAATCCTCCAGCAGCAGCAGGTGCAGTTCAAGGGGGCCGTGGGCGCCCAGAGCAAGTGTGCGTTCAATATCAGCCGTACGGCTGGGGCCGGTGATGAAGGCAGTGTAAGCAGCGCCCTGCATCAGGTCGGCCAGCAGCGGTTCTGCGTCGTAAGAGTCTGCCAGAATGCGCGACTTGGGCAGAACGGCAACGTGAATTTCGCTTACCATGGTAGCGATACGCACTTCTTCGCTGTTGGAGTTCAGAACAATAGTACCGGTTTCGGCGATGCCTGCATCACACAAGGTAAAACCGATGTCGATGCCGGCAAGGTGATTGCGCATGCCGTCTTTGATCATACGGATGCCGCGTTCTTCGGCAAGAGCAGCCAGCTTGGTGAATTCATCGTCAGCCAGTGCGGGAGCGGCCATGATTTTGTCTTGCTTGGTCTCGCAAAGTTCTGCAGCCTGGGCAGAAAGGTTCTGCTCGCAGCCGGAGATAACTAGCTGACATGCTTCTTTTTTATCACACAGTTCCACGGCGTAGGCATATGCCTCTTCAATGGACTTTACCTCTGCCACCGTGGCAGCCACCAGTTCGGCTTTCTCACGCATAAGCCGGGACAGGTCTTGAGACATGTGGTGTTCTCCTGATTAGAAGCCGAGTTTTGCCTTCAGAGCGGGGTAATCCAGAGCGTTATCCACCAGCTGGGCGGCGCGGCGGATTTTTACAAGTTCCCGCAGCTTCTGGCTGTTAAGGATCTCTTCCATTTTGCGGGCAACGGAGTAGGTGTCTTCGCGGACAACTATCACCGGCACGCCCCGCGCTTCCGAACGGGCGCGGATGATTTCATCGGGGGTTATGTTGCCGGTCAGGATAAGACAGGGGCACTGGCCTTCCAGCGCCACCAGTTGCAGATCCGTACGGTCGCCACCCACGATGGTTGCCGAGTTGGCGTGCTGTTTGAAGTGAGACATGAAATTGTCCACCTGCATGGTGCCAATGAGGAAATCTTCCACAATACGGCCCGATTCCCGATTGCCGGAAACTATCCTGCCGCCAAGACGCCATGCCAGCTCTACAGCCTTGATTGCATTAAGCAGTCTGTCGCGCGGTACAATGCCGAGGGCCGGTATATCGTGCTCCGCCAGATACGGAACAAGAATATCCTCTGCATCGCGTAGGTAGTCTTCGGGAACATCATTAAACAGCACACCCGCAAGGGCGTCTTCTAGGATTTCATGGTAGCCCAGCAAGGTATCGTAATGTAACGCGCTATCATACCTGTCTACGATGAGGGCTTTCAGACCCAGTTCGCGGACAAGAGCGGGCCCCTCTATTCCGGCATGTCTACCGGAGTGCAGAAATTCGCCGCAGCCGCTTATAAGCATGATGTCCCGCCCCCGGGACAGTGTCTCATATGCGGTTGCCACGTATTCCAGCTCGTTCTTCCGGTCTGCCAGCGAGCAGGTACGCAGGTTGGCAGGAGTTATGACAGGCGTAACCAGCGCAGGATCATCTTCCAGTCCCAGAACCTCCTGCACGAAGAAGGCATCCTCGTCGCCTACAACTTCGTCCACGGTTTTGGGCCGTACTCCCAGCGGCTTCATGTAACCGACACGTAACCCTTCACGCTGCAACCATAATCCAATGGCCATAACAGCAAGGTTTTTGCCTGCCCACGAGCCTGTAGAGCCGATGTATAGTCCTTTCATGCCGGTGTCTCTTCTGTTTTTTTCTGTTTTCTGCCGGAAGAAATTTATAAAGCGGGGGCGTTGCCCTAGGGTTCCGGCCCCCGCCGGCTGGTCTGTACTTTCGGATTAGCCTTTCAGCACTTCCATGGTTGCCTGAGCAATTTCCAGTTCTTCGTTGGTGGGAACCACGAGAACTGCAACGCTGCCTTCGGCTTTTGCGATGTTGCGGGGTTCACCGGAGCGAACAGCGTTCTTTTCAAGGTCGATGGTAATGCCGAGCACTTCCATTTCGGAGCATACTTCAGCGCGAACGATGTCGTCGTTTTCGCCGATGCCTGCGGTGAAGATCACAGCATCAACGCGGCCGAGAGCAGCGTAGAATGAGCCGATGTATTTTTTGATGCGGTAGACGAACATGTCCAGTGCCATTTTGGCTTTCTCGTCGCCTTTTTCAACGGCAGCGTGGATGTCGCGCATGTCGTTCATGCCGCAGATGCCCTTCAGACCGGACTGCTTGTTCATAAGGGTGTCCACTTCAGCAGCAGTCATGCCCTTTGCTTCCACGAGGAAGGGAACAATGGCAGGGTCGATATCACCGCAGCGGGTTCCCATCATCAGGCCTTCCAGAGGGGTGATGCCCATGGTGGTGTCGATGCACTTGCCGTTTTTCACAGCGGCCATGGAGCAACCATTGCCGAGGTGGCAGGTCACCAGATTCACTTCGTCAACAGGCTTGCCAAGGAACTCGGCAGCTTTTTTGGTGACGTAGCGGTGCGATGTACCGTGGAAGCCGTAACGACGGACTTTGAGGTCCTCGTAGAGGTTCAGCGGCAGGGGGTACATGTATGCACGCGAAGGCATGGTCTGGTGGAACTCGGTATCGAACACGGCAACGGAAGGCGTACCGGGGAAGAGTTCTTCAGCCACTTCGATACCGGCGAGGTTGGCAGGGTTGTGCAGAGGACACAGAGCCTTGTAGCCGTCGATGATTTCCTTCACCTTGGCGTCTACTTTTACGGACTTGGTAATTTCTTCACCGCCCATAACAACGCGGTGGCCGATGGCGCCGATTTCGCTCTTGTCTTTCACTACGCCTTTGTCGGCGTCGGTGATCAACTCTACAACCTTTTTCATGCCTTCGACATGGTTGGCAAAAGGCTGCTCAAGAACGATCTTTTCTTCCTTGTCGGTATCGGGAGCGATTTTGTGAGCCAGTTTACCCATGTCTTCGCCGATACGCTCAACCAGGCCGGCGCACAGCACGACCTCGTTTTCCATATTGATGAGCTGGTACTTGCAGGAAGAGCTGCCAGCGTTGATAACCAATACGTTCATTCTACTTACCTCTTTACTCTATAAATTGACCTAACGAAGGCCTTTTTCTGCCTGTGCCTGAATGGCTGTAATAGCTACTGTGTTTACGATGTCGGGCACAAGGCAGCCACGGGACAGGTCGTTTACGGGCTTGTTCAGGCCCTGCAGCACGGGGCCGATAGCTACGGCTCCAGCAGCACGCTGAACAGCTTTGTAGGTATTGTTGCCGGTGTTCAGATCGGGGAAGATGAACACAGTGGCCTGACCTGCCACATTGCTTTCGGGCATTTTTGTGCGGGCAACGTCCGCGTCGATAGCGGCGTCGTACTGCAACGGCCCTTCAAGTGCAAGCTCGGGTGCACGTTCTTTGGCAATGCGTGTGGCTTCGATAACTTTTTCCACGTCCGCACCTTTTCCTGAAGATCCGGTTGAGTACGACAACATTGCCACTTTGGGGTCAATGCCGAAGATGCGGGCGGTTTCGGAAGAATTAAGTGCGATTTCGGCGAGTTGCTCTGCAGACGGGTTGGGGTTGACTGCGCAGTCGCCAAAAACATGCACGCGGTCTTTCAGACACATCAGGAACACACTGGATACGATGGACGCGCCCGGCTTGGTCTTGATGAATTCGAAAGCGGGGCGGATGGTGTGTGCGGTGGTGTTGATAGCACCGGATACCATGCCGTCTGCGTCGTTTTTATGTACCATCATGGTACCGTAGTAGGTGGTGTCGGACATGATGTCGCGAGCCTGTTCCATGCTGATGCCTTTTTTCTTGCGGGCTTCGAAGTACGTGGCAACGTAGTCTTCAAAGTTGGGGGCAAGCTCGGGCTGGATGATGGTCACACCGTCAAGCTCCAGACCAAGATCGCTGATCTTTTTACCCACTTCGTCGGCATTGCCCAGCAGGATGAGTTCTGCCACGCCGCGGCGCTGCAGGATGTCAGCAGCACGCAGGATACGCTCTTCTGCCCCTTCGGGCAGAACAATGCGCATTCTGTGCTTTTTCGCCTGTTCGATCAGGTTGTATTCGAACATCTTGGGAGTGATGCGCGAAGAACGGCGGCTGACGATACGCTTGCCGATTTCCGCGGTATCAACGTTCTGCTCGAACACGCCGAGTGCGGTAGCAATCTTACGGTCGTCTTCGGGGCCGATTTTACCATACAGATCATTCAGAATCTGCGTGGTAAGATAGGTGTGTTCCTTGGCGCACAGTACCGGCACGGGCACGCCGGTCCAACCTTCGATCAGACGGTGCACATTGGGTGCGGGCTCAAGGCCGCCGGTCAGCAGAATTCCGGAGATGTCAGGGTACGAGGACGACAATCTGGAAGCAAGGCTGGCGAGAATGATGTCAGAACGGTCGCCGGGGGTGATGATAAGGGTGCCCTGTCCGATGTAGTCGAGGAAGTTGCCCACCTGCATGGCTGCGATGATGTAATCATCCACCAGCGAGTCCAGACGGCCGTGGCCGTACAGAACAGAAGCGCCGAGCCATTTTTTGACATCGCTCATGGTGGGCTTGCCAAGGGTGGGCTCTTCGGGAACAACGTAAACAGCCAGAGGGTTGGCGCAGTTTGCCTTGCACTCAAGGTTTTTGATGATCTGCGCTTTTTCTTCGTCAGTGACGCTGGCGCGGTTAACCACGGCAGCCACCACGTCAAGGCTCTTTTCGTCCAGCTGGTCGATGGTCAGCTGAGTGGAGCCGATGATGTCGTCACAGGTCTTGTCCAGACCATTGGCGACAACAACTACGGGGCAGCCGAGGTTGGCAGCGATATCCGCGTTCAGATCAAACTCAAACGCGGCATCTTTGCCAAGAAAGTCAGTGCCTTCGCAGAGAACAAAATCGTATTCTGCTTCAAGGGCTTTGTACTTGTTGAGAATGTTCTCAAGCAGGGTGGCGTGCTGCCCGTTGTTGATGAGTTCACGAGCCTCGTGCAGGGTATAGGCGTAGGTGCTTTCGTAGGGAATGTCCAGACCGTAGTGGGTCAGGATCAGGTTGATGTCGTGATCGCGGACTTCTTTGTTGGAATTGTTGATGATGGGGCGGAAGAACGCGACGTTTCGGACTTCGCGAAGCAGTAGCTGCATCATTCCCAGCACGATGGCGGACTTGCCGCTTTTGGACTCCGTCGCTGTAATGTACAGATTCTTGGACACGTTGGACTCCTTGCATATCCATTACATCTGCCCCGGGTCGGGCATCCGGGGAGTATATGGCCTGACGGAACCGCTCCGTCACAGCCCGAAAGGCCCGCCCTACGGGCGGGCCTTAAGCTACGCTGTTGCACGGCGCCTGTGCGCCTGCTTGAGAAACTCTAGCCGAGCGTTTCGGCGTAGAGTTCGATGCAGTGTTTTACCTGCACGCTGTCGTTGTTCTGCGACAGCAGGTCAGTCATCTGCATCATGCAGGCGGGGCAGCCGGTGGCTACAACCTGCGCGCCGGACGCGACAATGTTGTCGCGCTTGCGCTGTCCGATCTTTTTGGACAGATCGTAGTGGTACAGGTTGAACGTACCGCCGCAGCCGCAGCAGCGGTCGGCTTCGCTCATTTCCACAAGTTCCAGATTCTTGTTCATGCGTACCAGATCGCGGGGCTGCTTGTGCACGCCGAGCGACTTTTTCAGGTGGCAGGAATCATGGAATGTTACTTTTTTACCGCCGGTGGGAACTTCCGCAGGGCTTACACCCAGCACGTCCACCACAAATTCGCTGATGTCCATGGACTTTGCAGCGAAATCGGCAATTTTTGCTTTCATGTCAGCAGGGTAGTCGTCACCCATGTGGCCCCACAGCTCTTTGATGGTAGAGGTGCAGGAACCGCAGGGCGAGATGATGTAATCAAAGGTGCCCTTGCTGAACAGCTCCACATTGTACTTCACAAGCTTGTCGTATGCTACCCTGTCACCGGCAGAAAGTGCGGGAATACCGCAACAGGCCTGTGCATCGGGCATGTATACGCCTACGCCGTGGTGTTTGAACACCTTCAGGCAGGCTTCAGCCATGTTGGTGTACATCTTGTCGCCCACGCAACCGGGGTAGAACAGCACGCGGATGCCGCTTTTGCCGGTGGGTATATCAAGAGTGCCGTACTTGCTGTGCAGCGATTTTTTCGCCAGCGGAGAGAAGTGACGGTCACCGATGATGGGCGACATGATTTTGGAGCATGAAGAACCAAGCAGTTCGTTGGCCTGAGAAGTGAACAGACCCTGGAATTTAGAGCCGATGTCCAGCAGCAGGTTGAACAGCTTGGGGTTAGATACCATACCGCGAAGAATAGCCTTCTTGGCGGGAGAAAGACCCACGTAGGTGTTCACGATCACACGGGCACGCAGGAAGATGTCCATGATCTGCACGCCGGAAGGACAGTTGGCAGCGCAGGAGCCGCACAACAGACACTTGTTGACGCGATCCTGAACACTGACAGGATCCTTGATCATCTCGTGAGCAAGGTTTTCCAGCAGGGCGATTTTACCACGGGTAACATCAGCTTCACGCATGGTCTCGGCAAAAACCGGACATACAGCCTGACACATCCCGCATTTCATGCAGGCGACCATCTGGTCGTCAAGCTCCTGAAGCATTTTGGCAAGTTTATTCAGATCGGCCATTTGCATTAGCCTCCGATGATCTTGCCGGGATTGAGGATATTTTTCGGGTCAATCGCACGCTTCATGTTCAGCGAGAAGTCAATGGTGGCCTTGGAAGTTTCTTTTTCCATCCACTTGGACTTTGCCATACCGATGCCGTGTTCGCCGGACAGGGTACCCTTAAGCGAAAGCGCTACGTCGAAGATTTCGTCTACAGCATGTTCAACACGCTCGAATTCTTTCTTGTCGCGGCGGTCGCACAGAATGGTGGGGTGCAGGTTACCGTCACCGGCGTGGCCGAAGGTACCGATGTTGATCTGGTACTTGGCTGCGATGTCGTTGATGGCCTTAACCATGGCAGGAATCTGCGAACGCGGAACGGTTGCATCTTCAAGCACGGTGGTCGGTTTCGCACGGGCAAGAGCAGGCAGAGCGTTACGACGGGCTTCCCACAGTTTGAACTTTTCTTCAGCGTCCTTGGCAACCTTGATTTCGGCACCGGTGCTTTTCAGAACCTGTTCAACACGGGCAGCGTCGTCTTCAACCTGTCCGGGGTGACCGTCAACTTCGATCAGCAGAATAGCTTCTGCATTCACGGGCAGACCGGCCTTGGTGTAGTCTTCCACGTAGCGGATACTTGCCTGGTCCATGAATTCAAGTGTGCAGGGCACAACGTGAGCGGCAATGATGCCGGCAACAGCTTCAGAGGCTTTGTTGATGTCGTCAAATATAGCCATCATAGCCTTGGATGCGCGTGGCGGAGGAACAAGCTTCAGGATGATTTCACTGAATACGCCAAGGGTGCCTTCAGAGGCAGCCATCAGACCTGCAAGGTTGTAGCCGGTTACGCACTTGACGGTACGGGAGCCGGTTTTCACCAGTCCGCCGTTAACGTCAAAGAATTCGATGCCCATGACGTAATCTTTGGTAACGCCGTATTTCAGGCCGCGCAGACCGCCGGCGTTTTCAGCCACGTTACCTGCGATGGTGGAAACAGCCTGAGAGCCCGGATCGGGAGGATAGAAAAGGCCACGCTTTGCAACTTCTGCTGCAAACTTGGCGGTAACGACACCGGGCTGTACCACTGCGTACAGGTCCTGTTCGTTGATTTCAAGAATCTTGGTCAGGCCGTTGGTCAGAATGACCACACCGTCGCGGGGGTCCGGAATGGTGCCGCCGGAAAGGTTGGTGCCTGCACCGCGTACGGTGATGGGCAGGCCGTTTTCGTTACAAAGCTTGACCACCAGACCGATCTGTGCAGTTTCGGTCGGGCGCACAACCAATGCGGGGACAACGGCATCAAGTACTGCAGAATCGTAAGAATAACACTGACGGTCTGCTTCGTTGTCGAAAACGTTTTCGTCACCGACGATGGTTTTAAATTCCTTGATAAGGGATTCACTAAGCATGGGAGATGCTTCCTCCGGAGTGGTTTCTTCCTCTGCACCGGGGCGGCGTGACCCGCACCCTGTGAGATAAAAAACGGAGCAGCTACCTAAGTTCGCTCCGTCGCCTATGCATGTATAACCGCGGGGGGCGGAATTCGCGCTTTCCGCCCCCCATGCGGGTTAGAACAAGTTGGGGTAAATGCTGAAGGTAAGGAGGGAGGCAATGATGCCGACCACCAGACCGTACAGCAGGAAGGGCCATACGGTACGCTTCAGGATTGTACCTTCCATGCCGGAAAGGCCGACAACAGCGCAGGCTGCAACGATGTTGTGGATGCAGACCATGTTCCCCATGGCGCCACCGACAACCTGTGCTGCAACGATGATCTGACGCGGCATATCAAGCTGCTGAGCAACGCCCCACTGGAATTCAGCGAAGAGCAGGTCAGAAACAGTGTTGGAACCGGTGATGAACGAACCGAGGCCACCCACGAAGGATGCGAACATGGGCCATGCGTTACCGGCAATGGCGGCAACGGTTTTAGCCATGGCCAGAGGCATGGAGGGGTAGCTGTTGGGGTTCAGGCCGGCATCCATAACGCCGGAACCGCGGAAGATGGAAACCAGACCCACTGCGAAGAACAGTGCGATGGCGGGGTTTTTCATCTTTGCGATGGATTCGGTCCATGCACGCTTGGCTGCGTCGCCCTTCATGCCGTGGATGAGGATAGTGAGCAGAGCAACGAGTACGAACGGAATGGTACCGGGCAGGTACAGGTATGCGATGCTGGCGTTAACGTTGTCGTAGCCCAGAATGCCGTTGAAGCTGATCTTCTGGCCGGCAAGCAGACCCTTCAGGCCCAGCTCGGGGATACGGGTAACAACAAGGATGGCGCCGATCAGGATGTAGGGCAGCCATGCCTTGAACTGGCTCATGTGAGCCTTGAATTCTTTAGCCTGTCCGCCTTTGATATCACCGGTCCATTCGGGGTCCCATTTGTCAGGGTCACCGAAGTCCCAAGTCTTTTCAGGCACGCAGAAGCCTTTTTTGGCACCGGCAACTACAACGCCCAGACCAACAAGACCACCGATCAGCGAGGGGAACTCGGGACCGACGTACCATGCAAAGATCAGGTAAGGAATAGTGAAGGACACAGCTGCGAAAATGCAGAATTTCCAAGCGGCAAAGCCGTCAGACCAGCTACGGTTGGGGCCGAAGAAGCGGGTGATGAAGCCCAGCATAAAGATGGGCAGCACGAAGATCATCACAACGTGCATCACGGTGGCCCACTGGCCGATGATCATGTTGAAGCTGTCAAAGCTGGTGAAGTTGACGCCGGCTGCACCGGAGGCAACTGCTTTTTCCACCAGACCTTTCAGGGGAGTCATACCCAGAACAATGGGGGTACCGACTGCACCGAAGGATACGGGGAAAGAGTTGAAAACAAGGCAGAGAACTGCGGCTGCCAGCGGGGGGAAGCCCAGCGAAAGCAGCAGCGGTGCGGCCAGAGCAGCGGGAGTACCGAAGCCTGCGGCGCCTTCGATGAACGCTGCGAACAGGTAGCCGATGATGATGGCCTGAACGCGACGGTCACGGGAAATGTTCTGCATGCCGTACTGAATGGTTTCCATACCACCCGAATACTGCAGCGTGTAAAGAATGATGATGGCACCGAATACGATGATCAGAATACCGATAGCGGTGATGAAGCCCTGCACGGTAAGAGCTGCTACGTAACCGGCAGGCAGCTGCCACGCAAAGATAGCGCCTGCGGCGCAGACAAGCCATGCAAGGGGCATAGCTTTAGTAGCGGGCCAACGCAGGCCTACCATCAGAACCAGAGCTACCAGAATCGGCAGCAGGGCAACGAGTGCCAACAATTCCACAGACATACAACGCTCCTCTGAGTTTGCGGTGTTGCAGTGACGAACCACACATGTCACTGCGGCTTGTGGTTAAAGCTGCCGGAAGGGCTTCCGCTCCCTTCCGGCAGCCGGGTATACTCAGGCCTCAGGCTTATTTGCCGTTACGGCCGTCTTCGCATGCTTTGCCGGCAGCATCATCGTGAGCGTGCTCGGCAGTGGCGGTTACGGAGCATGCTTCACCGGCATCTTCGCCGGCGGCTACAGGCTTTCCTGCTTCGGCGGTAAAGCCGGGCAGTTCAGACAGAGCCTTCATGTAGTCGTAACGCTCTTTGTATTCTTTTTCGATCTGCATACGCAGACGCTTGGACTCTTCAGGAGCCATCTTTTCGAGCAGGGCGTAACGGTTTTCACCGGAGAGGAACTCCTGAATTTCGCCGTTAGGAGCCTTGGACTCGAAGATGAAGGGGTTTTTGCCTTCATCAGCAAGCTCGGGGTTGAAGCGGTACAGAGGCCAGTAGCCGGTTTCCACGGCCAGCTTGCCTTCTTCCATGGATTTGCCCATGCCCTTGCGGATGCCCTGGTTGATGCAGGGAGCGTAGGCGATGATCAGCGAGGGGCCCTTGTAAGCTTCAGCTTCCTTGAAGGCCTTGAGAACCTGCTGCTTGTTGGCACCCATGGAGATGCTTGCAACGTAGACGTATCCGTAGGTCATGGCCATACGGCCAAGATCTTTCTTGGAGGTCTTTTTACCGGAAGCGGCGAACTTGGCGATGGAGCCGAGGGGGGTAGCCTTGGAAGACTGACCACCGGTGTTGGAGTACACTTCGGTGTCCATTACCAGAATGTTGATGTCTTCGCCGGAAGCGAGAACGTGATCAACACCGCCGAAGCCGATGTCGTATGCCCAGCCGTCACCACCGAAGATCCATACGGACTTCTTGGTGAACAGGTCGTGCATGCCGTAGATTTCATCTACCAGCGGGCTGTCGCCCAGCTCGTCGATGTAAGCCAGAACTTCGTCGCCGCCCTTCTTGGACAGTTCGGCGTCGTCCTTGTTTTCCAGCCAGCCCTTCAGGGCAGCCTTCAGCTCTTCAGACTCGGCAACTTCCAGAGCCTGCTGGCACAGGTCGGCCAGCTTGTTGCGGAGCTGTACGTAAGCCATGTTCATGCCGTAGCCGAATTCGGCTGCGTCTTCGAACAGTGAGTTGCCCCAGGTCGGGCCGTGGCCGTCCTTGTTGACGGTGTAAGGCGTGGTGGGAGCAGATGCGCCCCAGATGGAGGAACAGCCGGTTGCGTTAGCAACAACCATGCGCTCGCCGAACATCTGAGTAAGCAGCTTTACGTAAGGAGTTTCGCCGCAGCCTGCGCAGGCGCCGGAGAATTCCATCAGGGGCTGCTGGAACTGCGAACCCTTCAGGGAGTCGCGGCTCATCAGGTTGTCCTTGATGGCGATGTTTTCTTCAGCAAAGGCCAGGTTGGGCACTTCGGTGGGCAGCTGGGTTTCGATGGGCTTCATCACCAGCGCCTTGTTCTTCGCGGGGCAGACATCTGCGCAGGAACCGCAACCGAGGCAGTCCTGAGAGTAAACCTGCATGCGGTACTTCAGGCCCTTAACTTCCTTGCCCTTTGCTTCAACAGTTACGAAGGACTCAGGTGCGCCTTCCAGTTCTTCTTCGGTAGCCAGTACGGGGCGGATAGCTGCGTGGGGGCATACGTAGGAGCACTGGTTGCACTGGATGCAGTTTTCAGGCAGCCAGCAAGGCACGTTGATGGCAACGCCACGCTTTTCGAAAGCAGCGGTGCCAACAGGGAACAGTCCGTCGGGCTCGAAGGAGGAAACGGGCAGTTTGTCGCCCTGCTGAGCCAGAATGGGACGTACAACGTCTTTGATGAAGTCAGGTACGTCGTGACCGCAACCGCAGCCGCAACCGGCGTCGGTGGCTTCTGCCCAGGATGCGGGGTACTGAACTTCAACAAGAGCGTCCACTGCTTTGTCAACAGCGGCAACGTTCATGTTAACGATCTTGTCGCCCTTCTTGCCGTATGCTTTCTTGATGGAGTCTTTCAGCAGTGCGATTGCCTGCTCAAAGGGCATCACGTTGGCAAGCTTGAAGAATGCAGTCTGCATGACCATGTTGATACGGCCGCCCAGACCAACTTCACCGGCGATTTTAACAGCGTCGATGTTGTAGAATTTCAGCTTCTTGGCAGCGATGGTGCGCTTCATGGAAGCAGGCAGTTCTTTTTCCATGTCTTCAAGGTTCCAGTGCGAGTTCAGTACGAACACGCCGCCTTCCTTGATGCCTTCCAGCACGTCGTACTGGGTGACGTATGCGGACTTGTGGCAGGCCACGTAGTCGGCACGGTTAACAAGGTAGGTGGACTGGATGGGCTCGTTACCGAAACGCAGGTGCGATACGGTGAAGCCACCGGACTTCTTGGAGTCGTAAGCGAAGTAGCCCTGAGCGTACATGTCGGTGTTGTCACCGATGATCTTGATGGCCTGCTTGTTGGCGCCAACGGTACCGTCTGCGCCCAGACCGAAGAATTTGCACTGTACGGTTCCTTCAGGAACGGTATCAAGAGCTGCACCGACTTCGAGAGAAGTGTGGCTTACGTCGTCAATGATACCCACGGTGAAGTGGTTCTTGGGACCGGCAACCTTCATGTTGTCGTATACGGCAACAACGTCGGCGGGGGTGAATTCCTTGGAGCCGAGACCGTAGCGGCCACCGATGATGGTGGGAGCTTCGCCGTGTTCCATGAAAGCGGTGCACACGTCGAGGTACAGGGGATCGCCCAGAGCGCCGGGCTCTTTGGTGCGGTCGAGTACGGTGATGGTGTGTGCAGTTGCGGGCAGAGCTGCCAGCATGTGTTCGGTGGAGAAGGGACGGAACAGACGAACCTTGATAAGGCCGACGCGCTCGCCCTTTTTAACCATGTGGTTAACTACTTCTTCGATGGTTTCACAGCCGGAACCCATGGCGATGATGACGCGCTCGGCTTCAGCGTGACCAACGTAGTCAAACAGCTTGTATTTACGGCCGGTAACGCCTTCAACCTTCTTCATTGCAGCCAGAACTTGAGTGGGAACCTGCTCGTAGAAGGGGTTGCAGGCTTCACGTGCCTGGAAGTAAATGTCGGGGTTCTGAGCAGTACCGCGCAGATGGGGGTGCTCAGGGTTCATGGCGTTGTGGCGGAAAGCTTCCACCTTTTCCATGTTGATCAGGCCCTTGATGTCTTCGTAGTCGATGACTTCGATTTTCTGCAGCTCGTGAGAGGTACGGAAGCCATCAAAGAAGTGACAGAAAGGAACGCTGGTTTCGATGGCAGCCATGTGAGCAACCAGTGCCATGTCCATTGCTTCCTGAACAGAGTTGGAAGCAAGGAAAGCAAAACCGGTCTGACGACAGGCCATTACGTCCTGATGGTCACCGAAGATGGACAGTGCATGCGAAGCCAGTGCGCGGGCGGAAACATGGAAAACACCGGGAAGCAGTTCACCGGCGATTTTGTACATGTTGGGGATCATCAGCAGCAGACCCTGAGATGCCGTGAAGGTGGCAGTCAGAGCGCCGGCAGCCAGAGAACCGTGAACGGCACCTGCTGCACCTGCTTCGGACTGAAGCTGACGTACGGATACGGTCTGTCCGAAGATGTTCTTTTTACCGGCGGCGGCCCAGTCGTCGGCCACTTCGCCCATGTTGGAAGAGGGGGTGATGGGGTAGATGGCGGCGGTGTCGCTCAGTGCGTATGCGATATACGCAGCAGCGGTGTTACCGTCCATCGTCTTCATCTGCTTGGCCATGAGTGTAAACTCCTTTTTCTAACCTTGAAGCATGATGTTATTGAGTGATTATCAGCCGGATTCGGGCATCCGTGATAACCTCATGCGCCGAAGTAGTACCCGTCCGGAACCCGCAGGTGCCGAGGGTAGCTTCAGCTTCCGCTAATTACAAAATTTGTGCCATGGTGTGTCTGTATGCTATGCGTTGTTTATTCGCGGCGTTACCTCCTTTTTGGGGTGGTGCTGTTGTCCGGGCAATAATACAGAGTCTGAAAAAAAAGACAGCTTTTGCAACGCTGCTGGAACATAAATCTCATCAAAAAATTATCTGAAGCAGCATGAAGACATTTAGTAGAGCCGATTCAGGCTGTCTGGAAAAGTGGAAAACAATCTTGTCTGAAAAAACAGACAAGGTATGCAGGCAAAATTCCTGCACACTTCTGATCATACCGTAAAGTGCCACCAAGAATCAAAGCACAATATTATTCTTTTTCAGCAGCGCATAGAAGTGTGAACGCGACAGGCCCGACGTTTCCAGTATCGACGGCAAATCCCCTTTGTGCTGGGCTATGATGCCTTCCAGATACTTGCGTTCCATCATGCGTTTAAACGTGCGCATGTCAGGTAGCGGGCAAGGCAGCCCGCCATGCTGTGCTCTGGTTGGCGTGCATTCTTCAATCAAGCTGACGGGAGAGACTGCCTGATTTTCACGGGGTTCTCTCTGATTGATGCTGCTGTCTTTTGAAAGGTGTGCCTTTGCCGCCTTGATGCGCAGTTCCTGCGGCAGATGCATGGCATAAAGCATGCTTTCAAGGCCGGATGCCACAAATGCCCGCTCCAGCACGTTAAAGAGCTCGCGGACGTTGCCCGGCCAGTCGTGACGGGCAAGCATAGTAAAGAAGTCAGAACTGAAACCCTTGTTGGGCACGCTGTATTGTTCGCACAGCTTGTCTACATAATACATGGCAAGGGGCTTCAAATCTGTCAGGCGCTGACGCAGCGGCGGCAGTACCACGTGCATGGTCTTCAGACGGAACAGCAGGTCCTTGCGGAATTCTCCCCGCTTGACCATGGCGTCCAGATCTCTGTTGGTTGCCGAAATCAGGCGGAAGTTACTTTTTACTTCCTGTGTCCCGCCAACGGGGCGGAAGGTTCTTTCCTGCAGAAAACGCAAAAAAGCACGTTGCAGCGAAAGGGGCATTTCACCTACTTCGTCAAGGAAAAGGGTGCCGCCATCGGCAAGTTTTGCCAGACCTTCCTGATCAGACTGGGCACCGGTAAATGCGCCTTTCTTATGACCGAACAGCGTGGATTCCACGAGAGTTTCAGTAAGGGCGGCACAGTCCACAACTACAAACGGGCCGTGTGCACGGCCACTGTTTTTGTGGATAGTGCGGGCAAACAGCTCCTTGCCGGTACCTGTTTCGCCGGTAATGAGTACATTGGTGTCGGTTGCCGAGGCCTGTGCGACAATATTGAAGGACTCACGAATCCGTTCGCTGCTGCCGACAACTCCGTCAAGGTTCAGGGCGACTGGCGGAGCGGACTGCTTGTTAAGCTTTTCCTGCCGGTACTGCAGCGCTCTGTTCAACGTGAGAGTGGTCTGCTTGATGGGAGTGGGTTTGACTAGGTAGTCCCAGACGCCGCCCTGAATAGCCAGCTCGGCCCCGTCAGGATCACCTTCTCCGGTCAGGATAATGACCTCGGGACTGTTCTCGTGCTTTCTGATTTTAGACAGCGCCTCCAGCCCGTTACCATCGGGCAGGCGGACATCCAGAAACACCACGTCGAAATCTTCCTGTTCCAGCAGTGCTAGGCCCTGTTCCAGAGTATGGGCAGAGCGGCTTTCGTACTGCAGTCGTGAAAGAAGGCTTCCGATGGTTTCGCAAACGATAGTATCGTCGTCTATGACCAGTATTCTGGGCATGATGCGTTCCATAGCTACCCGAGAACCCTGCGGATGGTCTCGGACAAGATGTTTCTGTTGTAGGGCTTGGGTACGATTGCTTTGATATTGGGGAACGCGCCGGCTCCTTCTGCCACCACGTCACGCCCGGACACCATAATAACAGGAATGTGCGGGGCAATATCGCTGATTTCGTCTGCCAGTTCAAGGCCGTTGGTCTCCGGCATGTCGTAATCAGTTATGACCAGATCGTATGCTCTTGGGTTTTCGCGCAGCAGCTGGGCAGCCCGCGAAGGGCTTTTCAGCGCACGTACGGTAAAGCCCAGCGATTCAAGCACACGGGGAATTGTGTGCAACTGGTCATCATCGTCTTCAACAAACAATATCCGTTCGTCACCGCCCTGCAGATCACCGGCATCGGATATGGGCAGCGGAGTGCCTTCCGCGTCAAGCATGGGCAGCCATATTTCAAACGCAGTGCGCTTGAAAGGCTCTGAAGTCACCCGTACTGCACCGCGGTGAGCCTTTACAATACCATGCACAACGGCAAGGCCAAGGCCTGTTCCTTCTGTTTTGCCTTTGGTGGTAAAGAACGGATCGAAAATTTTGTCTGCAATTACAAGCGGAATGCCGGGGCCGTCATCGCTGACAGTCAATTTAAGGTAGTTGCCTGCTGAAACGGCAAGCTCCTGAGCCGCCTCTTCTGCCAGCGGTTCCTGCTCCAGATTGATTTCCAGCACTCCGCCTGTTTCACGCAGCGCCTGAAACGAGTTGGTGCACAGGTTCATGATAACCTGATGAATCTGCGTCGGGTCAGCGTACGTCAGCGACGGACGCGGCGGAATGGCCAGCCGGATGTCGATGTTTCGCGGCAGTGATGCCTTGATAAGGCTTGCAGCTTCGTTCAGGGCTTCGTTGATGTCGGTGGTGACAAAGCCTTCTACGGAAGGCCTGCTGAACGTAAGTATTTGTTTTACAAGATGGCTGCCGCGCTGTGCTGCTTTCAGGGCGCGCATCAGGTCATTGAATGTTATGGAGGCAGCTTCCACATCCGTAAGAGCCAGCTCAATGGAGTTGATGATGGACGTCAGGATGTTGTTGAAATCGTGCGAAATGCCACCGGCAAGCGTGCCGATAGCTTCCATTTTTTGAGATTGCAGTAATTGCCGCTCAAGGTTGATTTTCTGTGTGACGTCTTCTGCTGTTGTCAGCAGACCCACAACGTGCCCTTTTTCATCGTGCAACGGCACACGGTTAGTCTCCAGCCAGACGCTTTTTCCGTCTGCTGCTGTTGTGGACCATTTATACCGATAGCGCGGGGTGTTCGAGCGTATGACCTCTTCGTCTTCATCTCTCAGTCGTAACGCCTGTGCTTCATCAGGCAGAATTTCGATGTCGCTCCTGCCGATTGCACCTTCCAGTTCGTCAATGCCGAAGAACTGAGCAAACGATTTGTTTGCACCGATGTAGCGCAATGATGCGTCTTTCCAGCTTACCAGCTGCGGAATGTTATCCAGCACCAGCTGCAACATACGCTGTGACTCACTGAGCGCCTGTTCCGCTTCTTTACGTTGTGTGACGTTTTCGGCGTATCCTTCCAGCATGCTGATGGCACCGGTCTCATCACGCGCCACGCGCAGTGTTATGTGCGCGGTCACATTGCTGCCGTCCGGCTTTGCAAAGGTGTGCTCAAAGTCCACAACTTCATTGGGGCCGGTATTGTCTTCGGTTATTTTTTCCACAAGCCGTGAAACGCTTACCGGCAGTTCGGCAGCCAGTTCTTCGGGAGAATCATACCCTGCCATGCGCGCCAGTGACGGGTTCAGATCAATAAATTCATCCTGCGGTCTGATGCGGAAAATACCCAGAGGTGAACCTTCGAAGATTGAACGGTATTTTTCTTCTGCCGCTCTCAGGCTGTCTTCTGCCCTGCGGCGTGCCGTGTAATCAAACACCACGCCCACAAGGCCCACAATATCGCCGCGCGCGTTGTTGTGGGTAGCCTTGTGCAGAATGATATTTCGCAGCTTGCCGTCCGGCCCTTCAATGGTTTTGTCGCTGATTTCAATATTAGGCCTTCTGAGCAGACGTACATCCGAAGGGTCTGTCAGAGCCAGTACGGCACTGTTATCCGGATTGCCGGAAAGTCCCAGCAGGGATTCTCTGTCCACGTTGAAAAATTCTTCGAACGCCTTGTTGCATTGCAGAAAACTGCCGTTTTTATCTTTTGTGAAGATCGGAAGCGGAATGGTGTCCATGAGCAGGCGCAGAAAAGACAGCTGGTCTTTTATTTTTTGTTCAACACGCCGCTTTTCCAGAATATTCATAGTCAGCATGACCATGCTTGCCGAAAGCAGAACCATGAAGATGATGATTGTCCAGAATACCTGCTTGTTCAGTTCATAGAACGGACTGGGCTCGTTGATCAGCTTTGAGCCGTCGGGTAACTGCTCAGGAGTGATGAACAGCCTGCGGAGTTCGTTATAATCAAATATGTATGTTTCACTGTCTGCAGCATCCGCTGCGGAAATGATAGGAATTTCATCAACAGGTGTGCCATGCAGAATCTGCATGGCAATCTTGGCGGCCACTTCACCGTGACGGACGCCTGAAATCAGCTTGCCGCCCAGAATGCCGTGGCCCAGCAGAAATTCCCAGTTGGAGTACAGCGGAGCTTTGGAGTTGGCGTGTACTTTTTCCAGCAGCTCCTGTGCGGAATAAAATTGCCCGTCAATGTCGCGGTACATGGGAATGAAGTAGAAAAAGGTGTCAGGGCCCTGCCTGCGCACGTTTTCTAGCATGTCTTCCAGCCGGTACTCTGTCCAGAATTCAACCTGCAGTTTGCCTTCGACCACTGACAACGCGCGTTTTATCTGGTTGCGGATGGCCGTGCCGGTGACAGAGGTGTCTCCGATGACAACCATTCGCTTCATCTGCGGATGCAGACGCATGGCCAGCTGCAGGTTGGCAACAACGTCATATTCTTCTGTCACACCTGTGTAGCCATCCAGCTTCAAGCCTTCTATCTGAAAGTCGTTAAGCCCGCTGAAGATGACAGGAACACCGGGAAACAGCGTGTCGCGGAACTGCTGCAGGAAATCAAAGGCGATGTTGTCCGAACAGATAATCGCATCAAAATGCTTGCCGCGGAATTTATCCCGATAGAGTCTGAAAAGGGTTTGCACCGTGTCATCATAATGGAACTTTTTTGAGTCCATGTATTCGACCTGCAGAACAACGTTATAGTTGTCCTGCTCGGCAAAAACATTTTTGACACCTTCCAGAATTTTGTCAGACCACGAGTATCCGTTATGATATGAGTTTAAAAAAAGGACGTTACGGCGTTTGTCCTGCTGGGCTGCGGCAGGCTGCGACCAGATGCAGATAAAGGCGCAAAGCAAAACCAGCGTGGCGGCAATGCGCAGGCCGTGAGAAAGCAGCACAGAACGGCAGAACGTTGACGTGTCCGGCTGATGGCGGAAGGGAAAATTATCTGCTGCAGTCATGAAGGGTAACATGCCCGTGCCGTAAGGCGTTTTGATTAGATTGAGCGAGGAATCAATCTACGTGTGGTAACGCTCGCAGTCAAGCACGGCAAAATGGCTGCTTGCATGAGATGGCGATATTCCTGTAATAAATGTCTTATGATTGAAAAATCTAAAGAAGTGCCTGTGCTGATGAGAGCCAGCAAGCTGGAAACTGAGCCCCACTCCGGGCGCATTCAGCAGGAATACCGCTATATGCTCGATGTTCTCGGCTCCGAGAGTGAAGTATGGAAAAGCTTACAGGGGCAATTTGGTGTACTTAATCAACGTACACAGGCAATTTTCGGAATCGGCGCTTTGCTTATTTCGGTTACCGGCTTTTCGGGACACCGGATGGTTGTTGCCGGTATGCTGAGCGGAGTCCCGTTGATTGTGGGGTTGCTTTTTGTATTGGTAAGTCTGGGCATAGCGTTGTTCGGCGTTACCCGTTTGCATTGGATTTCTGCAATGCAGCGGGCTTCGGTAGCCGAAAGTATGTGTCTGGTGATTGCAGTACGGAATAAAAAGACGATTCTGTTTCTTTGGTCACTAAAGTGTATGCTTGCGGGTATGGTCTGGTATGTTTTTGCTGTAATTAATTATCTATATCAGGCGTCCATGGGAGCTATGCCCATTCTGTAAGATAGGGCAGAACATGGAAGGACGCAAGGCTATGACGGAGAGCAAGTTGAGAAACACGCAGACAGCAGATATCCGGCATGATCCCCGGTATGAAAATGCCCGCGAAATTGTTGAGGCCCGCTTCCGTCATGCCGGAACGCACGACGAGGTGACCGCGCTTCTTTTCCGGTACGGGCTTGAGCGTACGGTTGCGGAAATTGCCGGAGGCAAGGTTCCGCAAGATGTTCAGGCTGTGCCGCAGGATTTGGGATTTGTGGATTTTACCCCGCTTGATCCGCTGGCGCTTTTGCGTGAAGAAATCAAGCTTCCCTCGTTGCCTGCGGTAGTTGCAGAGCTTCGCGACGTATTATCGGATGATAATGCCTCTGCCGCAGCTGTGGCCAAAGTAATCAGCCGTGACGCAGGACTTTCCGCTTTTTTGTTGCGCATGGTCAACAGCGCTTTTTACAGCTTTCCTTCGCGTATTGAAACCATTTCGCGTGCTGTTGCGCTGGTAGGGCGGCAGCAGCTTTCCACTCTCGCTCTGGGAGTTATGGTAATCGGTTCCATGCGTGACCTGCCTGTAGCCCACATGGACCTGACACTTTTTTGGCAGCACAGTATCGCGTGTGCCGTTGTAGCCGGAAAGCTTGCAGAGGCCATGGGCGAAGAGGAGCCGGAGCGTTTTTTTGTGGCAGGGCTTCTGCACGACATCGGGCGCCTTGTGGTGTTCAGTTCGCTGCCGGAACGGTCTGCTGCCATTCTTGCCATGTGCTCTGACTATGGTGTGCCCTCGCAGGATGCCGAATTACGGGTGCTTGGTTTTGACCACGGTACGCTGGGCGGTATGCTGCTGCGCAAGTGGAATTTTCCCATGTCCCTTGTTTTTTCCACGCTTCATCATCACGTGCCGGAGCGTAATACAAGAAATCTTGAACCATGCGTAGTGCATCTGGCAGATATTGTTGTCAAAGGGCTGGGTATCGGTGTCAGCGGGATGCACTTGCTGCCCCAGTTTAAAGTCGACGCCTGGGAGCGCCTTGGTCTTAGTATCGAGCAGTTGGAAGAGATTGTGGTGAATCTTGACGAGTTGCTGCGCGAAACATCCGACTTGTTGCTTTCATAACCTCCGCAGGCGTCATAGTTCTGGCATTCGTATTGCTCTTATTAAAGTATCTCTATTAAAATCAATATGTTTTGCGTTTGGCAAGTGCTTTGCATCTGTGTGGATATACTAAATTATCGTATCCACTTCTGCCGGTATTTTATGCCGCGCAGTGATGTAAAGGAGGCCTTCCATGTTGTTTTTGCTTGGCGGTAGCGAAAAAAAGAGCAAAAAGTCCGAATCCGGCTGTATTGAAAATGTTGAAGTGGTCAAAGAATTGTTCCGGAACGGGCGTTTTCCCGTTGTGACCACTGAAGCTCTGGAAGGTCGGACAATCGGTAAGGTGCTCGGACTGGTAGCTTGCAGAGCATACGATTCTGAAGAAGCCTTTTTCGGGATGGCTGCACGTGCCGTCAACAAAGGTGCGCAGGCGATCATCGGCTATCAGGAAAATGTGGCGTTTCATCCTGACGGCAGTAAGTTCTTTTCATGCTACGGGACTGCAGTGCAGTTTGAAAAGGGCAAGCGCGTCTAGTGTAGCCCGTTAGACAAAAATATTTCTGTTTTGCTTGTGCAGTGTTATGGCACAGGCCGCAGGCGGACTAAAAAAGCGACCTCATCATGAGGTCGCTTTTTTTTACTTGGTGCAGTTGTTGTTTTCTGCTTTGGCTTTGCATTGGTTGCACAGTTCACCGGTTGTGGGCTTGGTTGTGCGTTCGTCAAAGTCCTTATCAGGCCAAGCTGTACAGTTTTTGCAGAAATACCAAGTGTCGCTTCCATTTTTTCTACGGTAAGTCATATCAAGCTCCTTAAATTTAATTTAAAAAGCTATATATTAAAAGCATGATATAGATGACACTTTATCTGCGACATTCGACAAGTCCGGTTATGCGAGCTTCAGCGATGACATGGCCCTCCATGGCTCGCAGCAGTTGACCGCGGGCCGCTCCGGCCTTGAGGGGCAGCCGTTTGTCCAGCGCATAAAGTCTGAAATGTACCCGACGGGGATGACATGACGGTTCCGGCCCGTCGTATCTACACTTGCCGTTTTCATTCAGGCCGTGGGAAGCGCCCTTCATGGGCGTAAAGTCGTCTATGACGCCTGCTTCGAGAGTGCGCATATCCGCTGGCAAATTATAGATCATCCAGAGGGTTCTGGTGCCGCCTTCGGCGTCTGGATCATCACACAGAATCACAAAGCTGCCGGTGCCTTCCGGGGCATTGTCCCACTCCAACGCGGGGGAAATGCCGCCACTGGCAAGCATTTCTTCGGGCAGTGTTTCGCCTTGAACGAATGCGGGGCAGTGCAGTTTCATCGTGTGGATTCTCCCAGCGCGGTTCCGGCCTGCATGACCTGTCCGGTAAGTGTTGTTTCGTATCCGCCCAAAGCTTCGATACGTGCCAGAAATGCCGGTGAAGACAGCAATTGCAGTACAGCCATGATGCGTGGATCTTCCATGAACTGTTCCGGAATAAGCAGGTCATAGCGCTCCCGCGCAAGCGGTACGAAATCAAGCCCCAATGCGCGGGCCGCAGCGCGGATACCCAGGCCGCAGTCGGCGCTGCCTGTCAGTACGTTGGCGGCAACAGCCATGTGCGTGTATTCTTCTTTGCGATACCCGTTTACAGCGTCAGGAGATAAACCGCTTTCTTTCAGGTACCAGTCAAAAAGAATGCGTGTTCCTGCACCGCGTTGCCGGTTGATGAAGCGCAGCCCGCGTGTCGTGATATCTTCAATCCCGCTGATCCCTTTGGGGTTGCCTTTGGGCACAATGAATCCCTGATGGCGTATGGCAAGGTTGATCAGAACTGCCGGTGTGTCAGGAAGATACTTCCGGATAAAGGGAACGTTGTAGTCGCCTGTTTCGGGATCAAACAGATGCATACCCGCCATGTGGCATGAGCCGTTTTTAATGGCCATGATGCCGCCCATGCTGCCCACGTGGCTGGAGGCAAGACGGAAAGGCGTATCAAGTCCCATCAGCTCGTCAGCCAATGTGTCCAGCGTGTTATCGTGGCTGCCTACACATACAAGCGTACGTTCCAGCGATGTGCGCGAAACCATAAGCTCTGCAGGCACGGTCTGGTTCTGTTCCAGACCTTCGGCGTTGGCAGGAATGCGGGTGACGGCCTGCGCCTTTGAAAGCGTGGTGATGCAACCTGCGCCGCGTCCAAGCGGGGTGGCTACGTATTTTGCACCCACTCTGCCAACCGAAAGGCGCATGAATTCTTCCACACCCAGTTTGGAAGGCACTTTACGAGTCAATTCCACGTGCACTTCTTCACGTTGCGGAGTTTCGCTGCGGCTCAGCCATGATACGAGCGGTGTGAGCAGTTCTTCAAAGCAGATTACAGAACTGACAGGATAGCCGGGGGCACCGGCAACAAGTCTGCCTCTGCAGATACCCATCAGCGAAGGCTTTCCGGGCATGGCGGCAATGCCGTGCACCAGTACCTCGCCCAACGCTTCGATGGTGCTGCGGGTAAAGTCTTTGCTTCCAGCCGATGAGCCTGCGCAGATGATGGTCAGGTGCATCTTGTCATCAAGCGCGTCGGAAACCGCTTTCTGAATGGCCGCAGGCGAATCCGGAACAGGAGGAATGCGTTCCACATGGCACCCCAGACTGCGGGCCAGAGTGGCAAGCACCTGCGAGTTGCTTTCCACTACCTGACCGGGGCCGGGTTCGGGGCGGGTGGTGAAATCGAGAACTTCATCGCCTGTAGGAATGATGCGCACGCGGATACGCTCATAAACACTTACATCCCATATGCCGCCGGAAAGCAGTGTGCCCACATCGTATGCATTTATTTTGTGCCCCTGCGGGAAAAGCAGTTCTGTGGCAACGATATCTTCACCTATGCGGCGCACGTGCTGCCACGGAAATGCGGGAGCTTCGATAGTGACCGATTTTGGCTGTGCGCTGTCCGGAAGGGCTTCCACTATATTTTCGATCATGATGACCGCATCGGCACCTTGCGGCAGGGGATGGCCGGTATTCACCGCCACGGCGTGCCCTTGTTGCAGCGGCAGACTTGAACCTGCCTGTACAACTTTAAGAACAACAGGGGCGTCTTCGTGTGCGGCGAAAGTGTCTTCTGCCCGTACGGCAAAGCCGTCCATTGCGGCACTATGGAACGTGGGGGATGAATAGCGGGCGAAAACGGCTTCTGCCGTCACTCTGCCTGCTGCTTCATGTGCGGGAACCTGCTCGGTGCGAACCAGAGTCTCACGGTCCAGAACATTGCGTACTGTTTCTACCGCTTGCGGTATGGGAACCGTCTTCAGGTAGACATTGCGCTTGAAGGAGGACATGGCGTTACTCGCTTGTGTGCTGTGCTATGCGTGATTGATAAATTAGGCAGTGCTGACAATATCCTGTTTATGTTTGCGGAACAACCCGCGAAATTGGTGATACGTCAGTCCGAGAAGCTCGGCGGCTTCGCGCTGGTTATGGCGGGTGCGCTCCAATGCGGCTTTCAAGTATCCAAGCTCCAGCTGGCGTGTTGCTTGTTGGAGGGGAGTGCTCAGGTCTGTCTGCTGAAGAGGGCCCGTGGAGTGGGCAGCAGAGCAGGTAGTAAGGGGGGGCGCAGAGGGTAGCGAGGATTCCCCTTGCGGGCAGGGCGCTTGCGGTCGCTGTGAAGGAGGCTCTTGAGACGCGGGTTGCGATGCGTCTGAAGGTTGTTTCGCAAGCCCCTGCCGCCAGGGAGAGACAAAAGGGTCCAGCTCTAAGCTGTCTATTATGTCACCGTCTGCGTGAAAGACGGTACGGTCGATTGTATTTTTCAGTTCACGTATGTTGCCGGGCCACTGGTGCGCAAACAACTGCTGTGTTGCATGCTCCGAAAAAACCGGTGTGTCTGGCAGCCCCAGCTCTGTTGCCATTGAAGCGGCAAATCGCTGCGCAAGCAGCAGGGCGTCATTGTTACGCGCCCGCAAGGGGGGCAGCGTCAAAACTTCAAAGGCCAGCCTGTCCAGAAGATCGCGCTTGAATTTACCGGCGTTTGCCATCTGCACAAGGTCAACGTTGGTAGCCGCAATAATGCGTACGTCCGTTGCCACAGGGTGCGAACCCCCGACCCGTTCAAAAACACCGTATTCAACAACCCGCAGAATTTTTTCCTGCATGGGCAGCGGCATGTTACCTATCTCATCCAGAAAAAGTGTGCCGCCGTGCGCCCGTTCAAAACGGCCTGTCCGCTGCCTTGCCGCACCGGTGAAGGCGCCGCTTTCGTGGCCGAACAGCTCCGATTCCATCAATGACTCGGAAACCGCAGCACAGTTGAGCGTAACAAACGGGTTCTGCCAGCGCGGTGAGAGATAATGCAGTCTGGCAGCGGCAAGCTCCTTGCCTGTTCCGCGCTCGCCCAGCAGCAACACAGGGCGATCTACGCGTGCAGCTCGTGAAACTCTTTCCTGAAAGGCAAGAAAGACATCAGAGTTGCCCAATGCTTCCACATGGGCCGCGTGAGGCGGTGCTGGTTTCGGCATGGTTTTAATTACCAATATTTGGTTAAAAAAGCTATAAATTAGTTTTAAATGCCGATAGCACGCTGTGCGTTGTCTTGAAGTGTCTTTAAATGCAGGAGGTTATGTTGCTTTTGTCGGCTGGCACAAAAACTGCTTTTACCGGAGACATACTAAACAAGGAGTCTGCCATGGGCATCTTTTCCCGATTCAAGGATATCGTCAGCGCCAATATGAGCGCGATGCTGGACAAGGCCGAAGATCCTGAAAAGCTTATCAGACTTATGATTCGCGAGATGGAAGAAACGCTGGTCGAGTTGAAAGCCAACTGCGCAGGCAGCATGGCCGAAGCCAAGCGTGTAGGCCGTGAGCTGGACATTGTAGAGCAGAACAGAAACCGCTGGGCTCAGCGTGCCGAAATGGCCGTCAGCCGTGGCCGCGAAGACCTTGCCCGGGAAGCGTTGCACGAAAAGCTCCGCGAGCAGGAAAAAGTAGATGCGTTACTGCGTGAACTGGCGGGTATTGAAGGTCTGGTCGATCAGGCGCGCGAAGATATCACCACGCTGGAAGAAAAGCTGAACGCCGCCCGCGAAAAGCAACGCTTGCTGATGCAGCGCCATGCTCATGCCCGCGTGCGTACTCAGGCCAGACGCGATATGAACCGCGCCGTGTCTTTGGATGCAATGCGCCGCTTTGATGAGCTGGAACAGCGTGTGGAATTTATGGAAGCAGAAGCGGAAATTGAAACCCCTGTTCGTAAGCCTGATCTGGAAGAGCGATTTGCCGATCTGGAAGGTGCCGACGAAGTCGAGCGCGAACTGGAAGAGCTGCGACGCAAGGTGAACCCTGCTTCGTAGATCCGGCAAGCAAGCCGGGCATGGAGTACGCTATTCTGTTGTACCCTGCGCCGTGCTCATGTAGCATATGAAAGGTACATGTAAAGCGTACCTCTTTGCCGGCAGATAGGCCGTATCGTTCAGATTACAGGGAGTAATAGTCATCATGCATTCGATCCCGATGGGTATGTTCTGGTTCATGGTAGTTCCGCTTATTGCCATTGCCATTGTTCTGGTTCTTTTACTGCGTATGTTGCGCGACAGAAGGCCGGGGCCGGAATCAGAGGCCGCCATGGACGAAACCAGAATGATTCAGGAATTGTACCGCGGAATGAACCGTATGGAACAGCGGGTTGAAGCGTTGGAGACTCTTTTGCTTGAGCGTGATGCGCATTCCGGCCGTCGGCAGCGGGAGCGTATGGAGGATGAGTAATGAGAAGATATAAATCAGCAGGCTGCAGAAATGGCCATGAGCGTTGTCATCCGTACGGAAAGAGACCCTTGTATCGAGCACGTGATGGCAAAATCATGGGTGTCTGTAAAGGGCTGGGTGAATACTTTGAGGTTGAGCCCAAATGGATACGCCTGTTTGTGATTCTTGGTGCTCTTGCTACCGGCCTGTGGCCTGCGCTTGGTCTGTATATTCTAGCTGGCCTGCTTATGAAGCCGAAACCCGTGGTGCCGGTGGAAGATGTCTACGAGGATGAATTCTATTCATCGTATGTGGCTTCGCGTAAATCTGCCCTTGCGCGGCTGAAGGATCAGTTCGACAGGTTGGACAGGCGCATCCGGCGTATGGAAGATTCCGTAACCAGCCGTGACTTTGACTGGGAGCGTCGATTTCACAGGCGAGACTAACTCAAGCAGCGTTTAATTGTGTCTGAGAGCATTCGTATAAGAGTATTGAAAGAATAAAGCGGCCTTCGGGCCGCTTTTGTTTTTGTATGCAGAAAACCCCCCGCTAGGCGGGGGGTTCCGTAAAGCTTAAAGCTATAGAGATATTAGTAAAACTCCTTTTGATTTGCTAACTAATCCCTGCGGTCTGGCAACTGCAGGTGGCAAATCAAAAGGAGGCCACAATGGGTGACACTAAGAGTTTAGCCCACACAAAATGGAACTGCAAATACCACGTAGTGTTTGCGCCAAAGTATCGGCGGCAAGTTTTTTACGGAGAGAAGAAGCGCGCAGTG